>DASXKV010000015.1 GCA_036496605.1 Gemmatimonadaceae bacterium
GACAGGCGTCATACTTGGTTCACCCCCCCGGAGGGGGGACATTATGAAAGTGCAACAGATTCGGAAGTTCGACATGCTGCGGCGCGTCCAGCAGTTCCTGGACGAGTTTGCGGCGAAGCTGTTCGCCGCGACCGCGGCGGCAGCTCGGCAGGCCCTCGATCAACTCGTGGATGACATGCGGGTGAACGAGGCAGAGCAGGCGAGCAACACGCTGAACGCCAAGAGCCAGACGGCGGCCCAGGCGGCGTTGCGCGACAAGCTCGTGAAGGACCACATGCGGCCGGTGGCGTTGATCGCGGCCGCGCATCTGCGGGATGTGCCGGAGTTCAAGGCGCTGCAGGTGCCGAAGGTCCGTGTCAAGGCCGCGGTGCTTGTGCAGGACGCGAACGCCATGGCCGAGGCAGCGAAGCCGTATCAGCAGGTGTTCGTGGGGAACGGCCGTCCCGAGACGTTCGTCGACGACATGGTGGCGGCGGCGACGGCTGTGCGAGCGTCGATCGATGCACGCGGCAAGAGCATCGCGACGAAAGCGGCAGCACGGGACGGACTCAAGGCCACCGCAACGCGAGCGCACTCGGTCTTGCGATTCCTGGATGCTCAGGTGAAGAGTGCGGCCGCGGATAACCCGAAAGTCTTGGCAGCGTGGAACTCGGCCAAGCGGATCGGGAAGGGGAAGGTGGTGCCGATCGAGGCGACGATTCCGCCTTCGTCGACATCGCCGGCTCCGACGCCGACTGAAGCGAAGGCGGCGTAGAAGCAAAGGAAGCCCCGGGTGATGAACCCGGGGCTTCTTGTTGCGTTGTGCCGAGAGATGAAGCCCGCCTTTCACTCGCTCCTGAAAAGCCGTCGACGAAGTCTCGCGGACGCACGACTGTCGCACTAGCTTGGCGACATCGCCTCGCGCAGATCCACGACGATTCCGACGTTTCCATCGAGGAGCTCTGTCGTGCCATACTATCGTCTGAACGTACCGGCTGTTGCGCAGACCAGCTCGGACACATGCTGGCACTCCGCCGCGCTGATGGTCTGGTACTACTCGCAGCAGCTGAGCGGCAAGTCGGGGCCGATGAATACGCTCCGGTGGGACTTCAAGGCGAATCGCCCGATCAGCGACTGGCCCGCCCTCGCGAAGGTGGTGGGCCTCGCCGACGTGGGACGAGATCAGGAGCACACGAGCGCGGACATCAAGGAACTATTGATAAAACACGGCCCGCTGTGGGCTGCCGGAAACTGGTATGGCGTCGGTCATTGCATCGTAGTGACTGGCGTCGATGACGGGACAGTTTATCTGAATGATCCCGACGGTGGCGTGAAGAAGGAGGAGCTCCTCGCCTGGTTCAACACCAAGCGCTTTCGCACATGGCCGGATTCCCTCCTCGCCAAGGATCCGAATCGCTATTAGCACGCACTGCCGGTAAGGCTCGCTCTCCATCGCCTAACGATCCGACACCTGGTCGACCCAGCTGTCGCCCGTATACATTCGCATCGGCTTCCCGGGTTGCTCGACGAACCGCACCACTTCGCCCACGACGCCACCGCCCGTCGGCGCGACAAAGCGGAATCGGCCGTCACCCAGCGGCTCGAGAGTGATCGGATTGTCGACGTTCGCCGCGTTCGGCGTGATGAGCACGAGGCGATTGTTGAGCAGCACCACCTGCGAGTCCCCGCCCCGCCCGCGAGAGTCCCGCAAAGCGCGCCCAGCTCGGATTCCACGTCGCCGCGAGGGTCACCGGCGCCGCGGACTTCGCGACCGCCTTGCCCACGGTCAACATCAGCTCGCGCGCGATGTCGAACGGATTCGAGTCGTTCGTGTTCGTCAACACGATGACGCCGACCTTGTCGTCGAGCTGAATGAGCGTCTGCGTCGTGTTGCCAGGGTAGCCGCCGCCGTGCCCCACGTAGGTTCGCCCGTCGATGCGATTGACGTCGAACCCGAGTCCCGTCCCGGACATCCAGTTCTCTTCGACGGACCGCACACGGTGCATTTCGCGCAGCGATGCCGTACTCAGAATGCGATTGCCGCCGCGCGGGCCGCGCCGGAACTGGGCCGAGACGAACTTTGCCATGTCGAGGCGACGATTCTGCCTCCGACGGCAACTCCGACTCCGACCCCGACTGAAGCGAAGGCGGGAGAACGTCGCCGACTCCGTATGCGGCATTCATCTCGACGACCTGCTCGGCCACGTTGCCTCGCTACCAGGCGCCGAGGACTCCAAGGGCGACCCGGGCTGTGATACACCCAAAGCAGAAACGAGTGACTAGGGGTGCGGCTGGCGAAACGATCCGATGAGTATGTGAGCGTAGGGGACAAAGCCCGCCCGCTGGAGCGTTCGCCGTGACGCGGCGTTCGTGGGATCACAACGAGCACCGGGAACTCCCCCGAGTTCGCGGCAGAGGCGTTTCAACTCCTGTACGAGAAAGCTCCCGTAGCCACGTCGCTGATGCGGTTCGCTGATCTCCATATAGATGTCGCCGTAGGGCGGGTTGTAATGAAAGAGAATCCCGCCCTTGCCCACCACGGTTCCATTCACTTCGAGCGCCCATTCACCGCCGCCAGCGCGCTCGGTGATCGCCTGCCGGATCTCGCCCGCCGACGTGAGGCTCCGCAACGTAGCGCCGGGGAGCGCTTGCGCCGTCGTCAAGTCGTCACGAAAAACCACCTTCTCGGTGGAAATCTCGTGCGCGAAGGTGATGGTAAGCGCGGTCAGGAGGAGGTCGCTCGACTGCACCTCGAACGCCGGCGGCCTCGTCGCTTCGAGGAAGGCCTCGAAGAGGGCGAAGGCACGAGAGCGCCGGTCAGGCACGATGTAGACCTCATAGAGAGTCGGCTTGTCGCGCCATGGCCCGTCGACGGCAAGCGAAGCGTACGCCACAACGCGATCACCTTCGGCGATGGCGAACTCCCGCGTCCAGCCACGACGAGGATGAATCGAATCGTGGACGATCTGACAGTTCTGCTCCGCGCGATACGCTTCGCGCATCGCGGCGAGCTCCTTCAGCTTTACCTGACGAACCGAGATGGGCGCTTCGTTCATGGTATAGAGGCGGCCGCAGCGCGCGGGTGAATGCCCCGAGTCAGCAGCAATTCATCGTCGAGGCGGCAGGCCGCTGACGACACTGACACGCCCTGAAACCACTGACGATCTCCTCAGCATTGAACGCTCCTCGTGGCCGATAAACGTGTTTGTGTTTGTTGAAGTGCCTCGGGAGGCCACTCTCTGTGCAGGAGGCTTCCCGAGGCACTTCGCAAAAGCACATTGGTTCCGGAGCGAGGAGTTTTCCTGAGCGCGGAGTCCGTCAGTGGTATCAGGGCGTGTCAGTGGTTTCAGCGGCCTCTCCCGGTTGACGAGCAGAGGTGTCGATGAGGCGCCTGAATCCCAAGATTCCGGGAGGATCCCAATTCCATCAGCTAATAAGTCAGCGGTGCCTGCCCCCTCGTCTTGAGCTGTTCGTTCACAGTGGCAGCCTGCGCTCGCAGCGCGGCATTGAACCGGGTGACTTCCTCGTGCGCCTGCGTGATCATGCTCTCCGCGGCGCTCAGCTCGACGGCGTTAGGCGCGGAGTTGCTGTCGCCATAGCCGAGCCGTTCGACCTCGTCGAGGATGGTCGCCGTGTAGGGCTCGGCGGACTGGTTGCGCCCGTAGAACAGTGGCAGCATCCGCTTGCCCCAGGTGAGCAACGTGTCCTTGAGCGCCTTGAGGGGTGCCGCCTCGCTCGACGCCTGAGTTACGCCGGGTGCGGAAACGGCCGCCAACCGCCGGTCGATTTCCTGCCTGAGCGCGAACGCCCGGTTGACGGCGTCGATAAGCTCCGTTGACGCGTCGTTCAACTTGCGCGTGAAGGCCATGCGCGCAGCCAGCTCGGCGCCGGAGGCCTGGATCCGAGGGTCGGGCTTGAGCGTGAACGACGCTTGCTGGGTACTCCCGCCAAAGGTGAGCGCCACGCTGTAGCGACCCGGCACTGCCATCGGTCCGCGCACGCGACGAAGCTGGTACACACTATCCCAGAGTGTCGCGCCGTCGGCGTAGCGGAAATTCCAGTAGAACACGTTCAGGCCCTTCTTCGCCGAGAGCCGCGGTGGACTCGAGAGCCGGTTCTTCGGGTCGTCGTTAGGCGGCTCGACGAACGGCTTGTTGAGCGCGGCCGTGTCGGTGACGCCTGCTTTTTTCAACGAATCGTTGCGCGTCTGTTTGAAGCGATCGAGTCGCAGGCTGTCGACCCGTTGGATCGAGTCCTGCTCGTTGGTGAAATGGTTGACCACCGCGCCGCTCGAGTCGCGCACGTCGAGCGTCACGACTTTATTCGAGTCCGCCAGCCAGTAGTAGACGGCCGCGCCGTTGCCCGGGTCTTCACCCTTCTGCAGATTCTGGATGAGTTGCTGGCCGCGCCAGAAGACGCGGTACGAGTCCGTGGGGTTGAACAGGTGCGCCCCCCCCTTCTCGGCCAGCGTATTGGCCGCGAGCTGCCGCAGCGGTGAGATGTCGTCCATGATCCACAGCGCGCGCCCATGTGTGGCGATCGCGAGATCATTGTCCTTGATGATCAAGTCGTGGACCGGCACCTGTGGCAGGTTGCGCCGGAGCGGTTGCCAGTGGCCGCCATCGTCGAAGCTGAACCACACGCCGCGCTCCGTACCCGCGTACAGCAGCCCGCGCCGCACCGGGTCCTCGCGTACGACGTGCGTGAACTCGTTCTTCGGAATTCCACCATCGATCTCCGTCCAGGTAGCGCCGTAGTCGGTGGTCTTGAACAGGTACGGCTTGTAGTCGTCCATCAGCTGCCGGTTGGCGGCGAGATACGCGGTGCCCGCCGCGACTGTCGACGCGTCGATCATCGACATCCGGGTGAACGGCGGTATGCCCTTCGGCGTGACGTCCTGCCAATGCGCGCCGCCATCGCGAGTCACGTGGATCATCCCGTCGTCGGAGCCGACCCAGATGACGCCCTTCGTCACCGGCGATTCCGCGATCGTGAAGATCGTCGCGTAGTTCTCGGCGCCGCTGTTCTCGACCGTGATCGGACCGCCGGCGATGAGCAGCGTGCGCGGGTCGTGTCGAGTGAGATCGGGCGAGATCGGCTGCCAGTTTTTGCCGCCGTCGGTGCTCTTGAGCAGCACGTTGCCGCCCTCGTACAGCGTGCTGTGGTCGTGCGGAGAGGCGATGATCGGCGTCGTCCAGTTGAAGCGGTACTTCGCCGTCATCGGCGGCGCCGTCCTTTCCCACGCGGTCGCCATGAAGCTCGAGATGCCCGCTCCATGATCTACGCGCTCATTGGCCGCGTACGTGACGTCGGGGTGCTGCGGATCCACCGCGATGATCCCCGACTCACCGCCGCCGGGATAGTACCACGCGGAGATGTCGAACATTCCATCTGTGCGGCTCGGACCGCAGGCGCCCGAGTTGTCCTGCTGTGCGCCGCAAACGCGATATGGGAAGTGGTTCGTCGCGATGACGTGGTAGAACTGGCCCGTGGCGTAGCCGGTGGTGCTCCAGGTCTCGCCCTTGTTGAAGCTGATGCGCGCTCCCTGGTCGGCCGCGACCATCATCCGGTTGGGATCGTTAGGCGCGATCCAGAGGAAATGCGTGTCCCACAGGTTGTCGTACGGCTGGACCTCCTTGAAGTGCTTCCCGCCGTCCGTGCTGCGGAACAGAACACCGTTAGGCAGGTAGACCGTGTTGACGTCCGCCGGATCGGCGATGACCCTGGAGAAATAAAAGGGCCGCCAGTGCGGACCCATGCCGTCGAGCGACTTGTTGTTGGCATCGTTGACGCGCGTCCACGTGGCGCCCGCGTCGTTGGAGCGGAACAAGCCGCCGGAGTCGGACTGGATCATCGCCCAGACCAGCTGGTGTTCGGCGGGGGAGACGGCGAGACCTATGTTGCCGATGATGCCCTTGGGCAAGCCCGGGTTGTGCGTGATCTCGCTCCATTTGTCGCCGCCATCCGTACTCTTATAGATGCCGCCGCCGGCGCCACCGCTGATGATGTCCCACGGCTTGCGTTGCACGCGATACATGGCGGCGTAGAGCACCTTCGGGTCGGCCGGATCCATCGCGAGATCGGTGGCACCGACGGAGTCGTTGACGAACAGCGTTTTCTTCCAGGTCTTGCCGCCATCCGTGCTTTTGAAGACGCCGCGGTCCGGGTTCGGGCCGCTCTCGTGGCCCAGCGCCGCGACGTATACGATGTCCGGATTCCAGGGGTGCACGACGACGCGGGAGATCTGGCGCGTCTCCGCAAGGCCGAGTGTGTCCCACGTCTTGCCGGCATCCGTGCTTTTGAAGACGCCGTCGCCGTGCGAGGCATTACCGCGCAGCGTGTATTCGCCGGTGCCGACGTAGACGATGTCCGGGTTGGGCGGATAGACAGCGATCGCGCCGATCGTGCCGCCGAAGTATTTGTCGGTGACCGGCTGCCAGTTGTAGCCGCCGTCGGTGGTCTTCATGACGCCGCCGCCGGTGGTGCCCGCGTAGTACTCGAGCGGGCGCGCGGCGGATCCGGCCGCAGCGACCGAGCGGCCGGAGCGGAATGGACCGATCAGTCGCCAGTGCATTGCGCGCACGGCGAAGCTGTCGACCGGTGAGGAGGGAGCGGTGAGCTGCGCCTGCGCCGTCAGGAGGGGGGTGACGAAGGCGCCGAGCAACAGATACGAGATCGAGCGAGTCAATGTCATGATCGGCTGAGGTTGGAAATCAAGTTTACGCCCGTTGCAACGCGTTGGGGAAGATGGGCGACGGGCGACGGGCGACGGGCGACGGGCGACGGGCGGCGGGCGGCATTGACGCTCGCATGACGGGCCCGCATACGCTGACGGAATGCGAAAATCGCACGGTGCCCGGATTGAGTCTTACCGAGATTTAGATACGTGGCAGCTCGGTATGGAAATCGTGGTCGATATCTACCGAGCCACGCGAGTGTTTCCCGCCGAGGAGAAATTCGGACTCGTCGCGCAACTGCGGCGAGCCGCTGTGTCGATTCCGTCGAATATCGCCGAAGGACGTGGTCGGCTAGGCGCAGGGGAGTTTCGACGATTCGTATCGATCGCGCGCGGCTCGGCTGCCGAAGTCGAGACACAGATCGCCGTCGCGGTGGCTCTGGGTTTCACCGATGCCAAGGAGATCGCGCCACTTTCGGCAAAGCTCGATCGGATCAGCAAGATGTTGTTCAGCCTCTATCGGAGCCTCGGCGGTTGACCGCCCGTCGCCCGTCGCCCGCCGCCCATCGCCCATCGCCCATCGCCCGTCGCCCGTCGCCCGCCGCCCATCGCCCGTCGCCCGTCGCCCGTCGCCTGCAACCGTCTGCTTGTGCCCAGCCACAGTAAGGCATCGATGATGAGTCGATCCTCAACCGGGTTATTCAAAGTATACGACAGCGTCTTGTTGTTCGTATCGTATCGGTGCTCGTAGTCGATGTCGTTGTGACCCATGTTGAGATAGATCATCCGGTACTTCCTGTTCGTCCAGACGACCGGGTAGAACCCGCTGTGCCAGATCTCCTGCGGTTTCGGCCCGGTGCCGAGGGGGAAGCTGCTCGAGTCGATCGACAGGAGGATGTCGATGTCGGGATTCTGCCGGAGATCCTTTTCCCACCGATACCACTCGTTAGGTGCCGACGTGAACGTCGCCGGGAGATGGCGCGTCGCCGGATGCGCGCGATCGTCGACGCGGAGAATCGCCGCCGTCGGCCGCCAGGTGTTGCTGACATAGGATCCCGCGCCAAGGAAGGTGTCGTGATACCAGGGCCGGTTTGCCGGCACCGCCGATGGCGTCAGCGCGAAGCCGGCAAAGTGAAAGCCCATCCACGCACCGCCCTCTTCCATGTATCTCTGGAACGCGGCGCGTTGCACGGGGTCTTCCGGCCGCGTGTCCAGAAAGACCACCACCTCGTATCGCGAGAGAAAGGCGGTGTTGAGATTATGCCAATCCGACGTCGTGTCGAACCGGAAATTGTATTGTGCCGCCATCTCCGGGAACCAGCGCTCGGCTTCACGCAGGAAGCTGATGTGCGCCTGGTCCTCTCTGCCGGTGAAGAAGGCGATGACGCGAAATGCCGGCTTGTTGGTACTGCCGCCGAGGGCTGAGCAGCAAAGGAGGAGCGCGGCGATTTTCGATGTCTTGCTCACGCTATACACTGTAAGCGGACGGTACCAAAGCCGGTGGGTCTCCGGAAGCTGGAGTAAGACCGAGCTGCATCGAATTGTCTACCAGGCTGGTTGACTGCCGATCATGCTCGTTAGGGCATGCGGGTTCAAGCCATCTGCATTCATGATGTAAATGTTCGTAACCGCCAGCAGCCCCGTCTCATCGGTGCGCTGAAAGACGATCCGGGTACCGTCAGGAGACCATCGTGGGTCTCGATCGTAGTCGCCAAGCTCCACGGTCAGTGCATGCTGCCCCGTACCATCGGCGTTCATCAGCCAAATGCCGGTCGGACCGGTCGAATTGCCGGCGTACACGATCTGCTCTCCGTCCGGCGAGAACTGCGGATCGTTGTCGTCAGAGTTGGTCGACTTGGTGAGATTGGTCGCGACCTTCGTCGTCGTGTCCATCACCCAAATGTCGAGTCCCGACGCGTACGTCACACGTCTGCCGTCGCGAGAGAAGCCACCATTCGGGTTGTAGCCCAGCCACTGAAGCCCGGAGCCGTCGAGACTCACACTGTGAAATTCGAGCCCGGCTCCCGCGGTGCTTATTCCGGCGAACAGAATGCGCTTGCCGTCCGGCGACCAACCTGTGTGCTCAATGTCCCAGCCTGGCAGGACGGAGCGCTTGCCCGAGCCGTCGGCGTTCATTACCCAGAGACCAGAGGGCGCGTGCTGGGAGAAGTACGCGATGAGCCGGTGGTCTGGCGACCAGCTGGGATACAGGTCGTCCTCCGGCGATGTCGTCAGATTGCGGACACCCGTGCCGTCAGAACCGATCAAATAGATGTCCCAGACGCCGCTTGCGTTGCTGTTGAAGACTATCGCATCTGTCGGTACGCGCGGGGCTGTGCTGTCTTTACAGGCTATAGCTACGCAGCTGACCATCGCGAGTATCGCACGGAAACACGAAGCCGCTCGGCATCGACGGGTGCGGCCGCTCGGCGAGATGGATATCGGCATGTTGAGTATCATCTCCATTGACGGGCTCGCGCCTTTTCTTGGGACATCGCTCGTTGCGCGAGTTTGCAGCATCGTGCATGCCGCCAGGCGCGACCGCACTGGCTGCCGCTCGTAGCTTGCGTCATGATCACGCCGCGCCCCCGCGCAATTCTCTTCGATCTGTTCCACACCCTTGTCGCCGTTCCGCCGCCAGGGGGCGACATGGGCCTGTCCATCGCCGAGGCGCTGGGGATGCCCGAGCGACGTGCGGAGGTGGCGCGCCGCTACTACGAGGACGATGTGCTCGATCGGTGTCGCGGCCGCGTCCGCGACCCGCACGAAATGATGCGCGCCGTCGCGCGTGGGTTGGATCCCGGCGTTGCCGAGAGCGCGATCGCGCTCGCCGTCGAGCATCGGCGGCGGCGCGTCGAGCACGGCTTGATTGGCGTGGAGCCCGCGTTTCTGTCGGCGCTCGATCGTGTGCACGCCGCGGGGATCGCGACGGCGCTGGTCTCCGACGCCGGCTTCGACGACATCGAGGCCTGGCATCAGTCACCGCTCGCCTCGCGTCTCGACGTCACGGTCTTCTCCTGCGAGGTGGGGGTTCGCAAGCCGGACCCATCGATCTATCGCTGTGCGCTCGAGCAGGTCGGCGTCGACGCTCGCGACGCCCTCTTCGTGGGCGATGGAGGCAGCGACGAGCACCGTGGCGCACGCGCCGTGGGGATGCGAGCAGTGTTCGTGACGCGCCTGCTGCGTCAGTGGTGGCCCGAGGTGATCGAGAGCCGTCGGGCACACGCGGACTTTGTCTTCGAGGACGTCGCGGCGTTTGTGGATGCGCTGTTGGAGTGACAACTTCCTGATACGTCAGAACGTGTCAGGCCCCGGGGAGGAGCCGCACGTGAGAGCCTAACGAGAACGCCTGGTAAGCTTGTCTACGTTCAGAGCGTACCGTGGGTTCGAATCCCACCCCGTCCGTTCTAACTGCCCGCACTGCCTTGAGCCCTGCGGAGTTGTTTTTGTCTCCAGCGGCGCACTCGTTAGGCGTCTGGATTCAGCGTCTGGATTGTTTGGCACCTTGCGCCCCTGGTATTAGCATGCTCAATCCCCACGCAAAACTTCGGCAATATCCGCTCGCACCGCGCGCAGCGTCGGTAAGTAGCTCGCGCCAAGCGTGACACCGCCGAGCAAGGCAAGTATTGCTGCGTAGGTCGCACCATCCGTCGCGCTGATGCCGAACAAGAATGGGGTCAGCAAATGTGTGCTCAGCCGAGCCGCGAGGAGACCGGCGCCCACTCCGATCGCCGCGCCAATGGCCGTGCTCCCCATCCCCGTCATAACGATCGACCGCGCGCTGGCGCCGAGCGCGGAACGGATCGCGAGCTCACGCATGCGTCGCGAGACGGCGCGCGCCGTGACACCGTAGATGCCGACCGCCGCCAGAATCGCAGCGACGATTCCGAAGAGAGACACCAGCAGTGCCCGGTATCGCTCCTCGGCGAAGGAACGGCTCACCATCGTCGACATCGTCTGCAGATTCTGCGAGGTGGCCGGCGGTGCGAGCTCGGCGACGATCCGGCGGACCTGGGTCGCGATGGCGCTCGGGTCGCCCGTCGTACGCACCAGCAGCGAGAGTACCCAGCTGAATCGCCGCTGAGTCACAGGAGTGTAGATCGTCGGCTCGATGTCCTTCGACAGCCGTTGGAAGTGTACGTCCTCGACCACACCGACTATCGTGCGCCACTCGCCCTGATACTTCACGCGCTTGCCGAGGGCCGACTCGTTAGGATATTCGCGGCGTGCCAGGGAGCTGCTGACGATCGCTACGAGCGGCGCGCCCGCGCGATCGTCGTCGGTGAAGTCGCGGCCAAATCGTAGCGGAATGCCCATCGCCGCGAAGTAGCCGGGGATCGTCACGCGCTGCTGGGCTTCGTGTCGTCGCCCGGCGTCCAGCAACCCTCCCCCTGGGCGCTGTCGGTCTCCTCCCTCGGGCTCGACCCCGCTGCTCGACGACCCTCCGCTGAACGGCGGTGAGTCACCGGCTGTCACCGCCGTCACGCCAGGCAGGCCAGTCAGGCGCGCGATCACCGCCGTCTGAAACGCACGGGTGAGGTTGCTGTCGCGCACCACCACGCGCGGGAAGGAAGGGAAGTCGACGATGAGGTGCTCGACGCGAAAACCGGGGTCGACGTGGGTGATCCGCTGCAGGGTTCGCGTGAGAAGACCAGCGCCAACGAGGAGCACCATCGAGAGGGCGATCTCGATGGCGATGAGCGTTCTCTGAAGTGTCACACCGCCGCGCGCGCTCTGTCCACCGCCGCGCAGGAGCATTCCGGGGCGTGGTCGCGATAATATGAGTGCCGGAGCGAGCCCGAACAACACTCCCGTGGCGAGTCCCACGACCAGCGAGACGGTGAGCACCCGCAAGTCCATGTGGACGTCGTCGAGACCCGGTATTTTCGGTGGCGCAAGGGCAACGAGGACACGAGTTCCCCACCACGAGAGCGCGACACCGAGCGCGAGTCCCGCGAGCGCCAGTGTGAGGCTCTCGATGAGCAGCTGCCTGACGAGTATGCCGGTGGATGCGCCGAGCGCCGCGCGCGCGGCCATCTCTTGTTCGCGCGTCGTGGCTTCGCCGAGGAGGAGTGTCGCTACATTGACGCAGCCGATGAGCAGCAGAAGCCCGGCCGCGGCCAGCAGAACGTGGAGCGGCCCCCGCACGTCGCGTGTCTGATCGATCTGCCACTCCGTGAGTCGCACCCCTTTGTCTCTGGCGTCCTGCTCCGTCGGTACGAGGATGCGCGACACCTCCGCGCTGGCGCCAGCGAGTGTGACACCCGGCCGGAGACGTCCGATCGCCATGTAGCTGCGATTCGTGGGCTGGAAGTAATCCAACGAGTCGTGTCCGACGGGAGTCCAGAACCCAGCGGACGTCGCCGCACCCGCGGTCGGCGGCGTCGTGCGGCCCATGGTGAGCCCCGGCGGGAGCACTCCGACGATCGTCGTCGGCACATCGTCGAGCCTAACGACTCGCCCGACGATGTCCTGCGCTGCGCCGAATCGCGTCTGCCAGAGCTCGTAAGAGACGAGAGCGGCGCGCGGACCGGTCGGTGTATCCTCGTCGGGTGTGAACGTGCGGCCCATGAACGGGCCGACGCCCAGCGTGGCGAGAAGCGACGCGCTTGCCCGTAGCGTGGGCACCTGCTCGGCGCCATTGCCCAGCGAGAGCAAAACCCGTCCGCCCGTCCAGACGCCGACGCTCGTGAACGAGGACTGCATCCGGGAGAGATCGCGAAACTCTGGCTGGGACAGCGGAATGCGGTCCCACATCGAGGCAAGGATCCCGTTCGCCTTCCAGCTCGGGAAGGTCTGCCAGATGGCGATGAGTCGGCCGGGTTGAGGGAGCGCCAGCGGCCGCAGGAGCACGCCATCGACCACACTGTAGATGGACGTGGCCGCGGCAATGCCGATAGCGGTGGTCGCGATCGCGATCGCGGCAACGGTCCGGCGCCGGCGCCAGGTACGCACGGCGAAGTGGACGTCACGAAGCAACATGCTGGCCCCTCGAGGCTGTCGCGTCGTGTGACAGCAGTCGGGAGCGAATAGTTGGCGCGCTTCGCCGATAGTGCTGCTGCTCGGGTGCTTCGCGAACCGCCTGGCGAGAGTACCTTGGTGCGCCCATCCTAAATGTTTCAGGAGGTGCCGACATGAGAGCTCTTCGCTTTTCCGACGTCGGTGATCCGATGCAAGTGCTCCATCTCGACGACGTGCCTTCGCCCGAGCCTGGGCCGGGCGACGTGCGCGTGCGCATGACGCATCGACCGATAAACCCTGCCGACCTACTCACCATTCTTGGGTACTATCCGATACGTCCTTCACTGCCGGGATCTCCCGGACTGGAAGGCGTGGGTCTCATCGATGCGGTGGGCGCGAACGTCAAGGGAGTCTCCGTCGGTCAACGGGTGATCTCTGTGGCGGGTACGCCAGGCACCTGGGCTGAACAGCTCGTGATGCCCGCAGACCGCGCCGTGCCCATTCCGGATGCGATGAGCAATCAGGTCGCGGCGCAAACGCTCGTGAATCCAGTCACGGCATGGGCGCTCCTCAACGACGAGCTGACGCTCTCCCCAAACGACTGGGTGCTTCAGACTGCGGCCGGTTCGACGTTAGGCAGATTGATCGTTCAGCTCGCGCGACGGCGCGGACTGCGCACCATCAATGTCGTTAGGCGACGAAGCCGCGCGCGGGAGCTACTCGACCTTGGCGCCGACGCGGTGGTCGTCACGGAAGACGAGGCCCTCGTCGATCGCGTACGAGAGATTACTGGCGGACGGGGCGTCCCCGCTGCGATTGACGCTGTCGGCGGCACCGAGGCAGGGGAGATCGCTGCGTCTCTCGCGCCCGGAGGCACGATGATTACGATGGGAGGGCTGTCTGGCGCGACACTCGGCCCCATCGGCATCGGAGATCTTGTCTTCAAGGGCGCATCGATTCGCGGCTTCTGGTTGGCGCGCTGGACGACGACGCGCCCTTCCGCGACGATCGCTCGCGCGCTCGGCGAGGTGATCTCGATGTTCACCACCCACGAGCTCCAGTTGCCGGTCGCAGCGGAGTACGACCTCGCCGACTTCCGCGCCGCGCTCAGACACGCCGAGCAGCCGGGGCGCACCGGCAAGGTACTACTGCGAGGATGAAAGTCTTCGTCGGTCACCGTCGAAAGGAAACCGACGCGCAGGTGAATACGCAAAGATGGATGAACGAGCATGCCGACGACGAAGCGAATGGCGAGAGCCTGCGCTGCAGTGGGATTCCCCTGAAGATGGAGCGAACGTGCGATTGTCTTGGCTGACTCCAATCGTAGTTGCAACCTTTTCGGCGCTGAGTGCATGCTCGAGCGCTGGCTCCGCTGGCACTACCAACACTGGTGCGCCCATGCGGGCAGTTCCGTTTCGCGCCGAGGATTTGAGTGGATACATCCCCGAATGGGTCAGCGGCATCGCCTACGTGGGCCAAGACCGCATCGACGTCGCCGTAACTTCGGTGCAGCTGTCGCGCGACACGCAGACTTCTCGAATGCTTCGCATCCGGGCAATCCTCGTGAGTGGGGACACGGCACACTGGTCCATCACTCGACAGAGCGCCGCAGTCTCAGCATCAAGACTTCGCGCGCTCTCATCGAGCCCTGGCGATACCGTACACTTCACGCTCCGAGATACCGGAGGGGAGCCGCTCGGCGAGCGGCGTCTGAGCTTCTATATCGAAGCCGAACTCCAGATTCCGGGTCGAGGCACCGTGCCAGGGACACGTCCGATTCAGGGATCGTTAGGCAATCTGGCTGTGCGATGATGCCCTTCGAGTGGCCGTTTGATCGCGGTATCCACAGGTCAGGCTCGGCCGTGGCTGTCTCGCACCTCTCTCGCGACGCTTGCAGATCTTGCCGCAGGACGCATGTTGGCAGGACATGCAAAATGTCTCCCACTCCCAGAGGGCATGTAATGAAGCGAATGCTCAGTTTCCTCACTGCCGCGATCCTGCTCTCGGCCGGCGTCCTGCCGGCGCAGAGTCTCGTCGGCAATTGGCAAGGCACGCTCGGCGCTCCACCTAACGCGCTCCGCATCGTCTTGCGTATCGCCCGCGCCGACGGTGGTGGGCTGAGCGCCTCGCTCCTGAGTATTGACCAGGGAGGATGGGACAACCCATTCTCGGCAGACTCCGTGGTGCTGCGCGACTCCACGTTCGCGTTCTTCATGTCTGACCTCGACGCCACCTACCGCGGCACCCTGAAGGGTCGCGGCTCCGACATCCGAGGAGAGTGGATCCAGGGGAATGCCCCACGGCGACTCGACTTCGTGCGGCCTTCGGCGAGTGCTGCCTGGCGGGATACATCGCCGCACAGTCAACGGCTCGTGAGCGTTGAGCGGAACGTCCAGCTCGAGGTGCTCGATTGGGGCGGCAGTGGCCGACCGGTCGTATTCCTCGCCGGCGCCGGGAACTCCGCTCACATCTTCGATGAGTTCGCGCCCAAGCTCACCCACGAATACCACGTCTACGGCATAACGAGGCGCGGCTTCGGGAACTCCAGTCATCCCGCGTCGGGCTACCTCGCCGACACGCTCGCCAACGACGTCCTCGCCGTCATCGACTCGTTAGGTATCCGCGCCCCGGTGCTCATCGGGCACTCGATCGCCGGGGAGGAGCTCAGCTCGATCGGCTCACGCCATCCCGAACGTGTCGCCGGGCTCGTCTACCTGGACGCCGGCTACCCCTATGCCATCTACGATTCCACCTCGAGTGACGTCGACATGATGAATGCCGAGGTGAGCCTCTCGGACGTCGGGCACAAGTTGGCTCGCCTCGCTGATCCGTACCTCTCCATGAGCCCGCGCGACCAGGAGGCACTCATACGAGAATTGCTCGAGACGAGCCTGCCGCAGATGGAGCGGGACCTCCGCGGCAAGGCCAAGCAGCTCGCCGCGCTGCCTAACCAGGGCGCAACGCCGCCCGCACAGCATCCCAACCCCATCCTCCGTGCACTCCTCGGGGGAGAGGAGAAGTACACCTCGGTGCACGCTCCCGTGCTCGCGATCTTCGCCGCGCCGCATGAAGCGTCGCCAGCCGTGGCGAAGGACTCGGCGGCGCGAGCGAACGCCGATTCCGCGGAGCTCGCGTGGATAATGCCGCAGATTGCTGCGTTCCGGCGCGGCGCGCCGACGGCGCGCGTGGTCGTCCTGCCTAACGCGAATCACTACGTCTTCAAGTCCAACGAAGCGCAGGTGCTGCGGGACATCCGCGCCTTCGTCGATGGGTTATCGCAGCCAACGCCAACGGGGCAAAGGTGAGAGGCGACGCGGGCCTCATGGCTCTCGTATGCGCCGGGGCGTCCACCGTGCCAATCGCGCGGGCAAGTCGATGAGAGCATCGCGAATTGCGAGCGACGTGCTGACGGACTCGATCTTCGCACTTCGTTCATTCATGCGCTCTCCCGGTTGGACCGCTGTCACGCTTCTCACGATCGCGCTGGGGGTCGGCGCAAGCACTGCCGTCTTTCGCGTGGCAGACACGTTCGTCATCCGGCCGCTCGCCTATCCCGCTGCTTCGCGCGTATACACCGTCTCGCTTGAAGGCAGGCTTCGAGACGAAACGGAGTCGCTTCCCATATCCCCTGCCGCCGTCCGCGAATGGAGAAATAGTGCGCGTACAATCGAGGGCCTGGCATCATACGGCGGAGGTCCCAGAGCCTTTCTTCACGGAGACCTCGAAGATCTGCCGGTGACGACTGTAATCGTTGACACTGGTTTCTTTGTCTTCGCTGGAGCCCGACCTCTGCTTGGACGGAATTTCACCGCCGATGAAATCTCGCCGAACGGCCCGCGCGCAATCATCATCTCCGAAGGTTTTTGGCGACGACAGTTCGGCGGATCTCGCGACGTACTTGGCAAAGTTGTGCGGCTGGATTTGGGCGGCGTTCCCGATTTGCGGCCGAGTACGATCGTGGGTGTGATGCCGGCGTCACTGGTCCTTCCAGACTTGCGGTATCCGAAGCCCGATATCTGGCTGCCGCTTGTTGACGGTGCGCAAATGAGAATCCGTGCCGTCGCTGTGCGCCTAACGCGGGGAGCAACGGCAGCGGCGGCCAATCAGGAATTGGCTGCCATCTTCAATCATGCGGGGGGCTTTGATCCGGATTTCGCGGACCTCAAGCCACACATTCGAGTGAGCCGTCCGCAGGACGACCTTCCATTTCGACAGGCGCTGATGCTGCTCGCGGGCGCGGTCGTCCTTCTGCTTCTCATAGCTTGCAGCAACGTATCGCATTTGTTGCTACAACGCGGGCTGACGCGTGAACGCGAGCTCGCCATTCGCCACGCACTCGGTGCTCACCGCGCGCGCCTCGTTATGCAACTGGTAACGGAGAGCACCTTGCTCGGTGTGGCCGGTGGTGCATTGGCAATGCTCGTTGGTTGGGGCGTACTCGGACTGTTGATGCGATTGCGGCCGACGAGCTTTCCCGAGTTGTCTTACCTATCGACAACACGCGGAGTGATACCCTTCGCCGCGGGTCTGGCAATCGCAGTGGGTTTGATCGTCGGCGTGCTCGGTGCACTTCACATCGCGCATAGGCAATTGGCGCAGTCCCTTCGGACTGGTGCGTCGAGCGCCTCTCGCACACACCGCCGGCTTCGCGGGACGCTGGTCGTCGGACAGATCGCGCTCTCGGCGATACTCCTCTCCGGAGCAATACTCCTGATTCGCGACGTGTTCGACCTCGAGCGACAGCGACTCGGGTTCGACCCGCACGAACTCTATGCGGTCTCGTTTCGTGATCTGAACGCAAACCTGACCAGCGAGAGTGTTGCTGCATTCGCCGCCACGATCCGCAATGTGGGCGAGCGCGTGTTAGGATCTCGTGACCTAACGATAGCCAACAACATTCCCAGCGGGATGGATATGCCGTCGGCTCTCGAAACACGTGAGCAGCCAGGAGTCGTCAGGCCCTCGGGATTCACGAGCGTAGCATTCGTTGCACCGGATTATTTCACGACACTGAGAATGCCGCTCATTGCCGGACGGACTTTCGACGAGGGATCGTTCTCGCGCAATGAGGTTATCGTGAGCCGCGCTCTCGCTCAACAACTCTGGGACGACGGTAAGGCACTCGGGCAGCAGTTTCGGAACACCAGGCGGGAGGGTCGGTTCCAGCAATGGCACACGGTCGTCGGAGTAGTTCCCGATATTCTCACCAACCGACTAGGCCCTACTGCGCAACCAATGCTGTATCAGCCGTTTCCAGGAGGCACGGTTTCGACAACGCTCATTGTGCGCTTGGACCGACAGGATGCAGCGAATCTACTTCGGCGTTTTGCAAGGTCAGTGCAGCCCGATCCGCGCAAGTGGGACGTCCGTGACGTGAACATATACATCGAACAATCGATCGCCGAGCCGCGATTCACGATGTCCGTCCTCGTGCTGTTCGCCGGGTGCGGCGTGGTGCTGGCGGCGATCGGCCTTCTCGGCGTGGTGTCTTACAGTCTTCGTTTGCGAACGCGAGAGATCGGAGTGCGCATCACGCTTGGCGCAACGCGCCGCAACATCGCGAGTTTGTTTCTTCGTGACGCGCTGGGTCAGGTCGCGATCGGGACGGCGATAGGTTTGGCAGGCGCGGTCGTGATAACGCGGCTGGCGCGGATGTCGTTCTACGGTATTCAGAGCTTCGATAACATCACCTTCGTACTTGCCGCGGTGTCGATGCTTCTCGTGTCACTGGCGGCGTGCGCGGGACCGCTCTTCCGCGCGATGAGCGTCGATCCCGTCGTCGCAATTCGAGCCGAGTAGCCGAGCCGGGGGGGACAAAGGCGCTCCTTCGCCGACAGCCATGCGCGAAGCTGGCTCTCCTGCTACTTACTTCGGTGGTTCCGGTTCCCAGAGCTGAATCGGATTTCCTTCCGGATCGTGGAGCAAGGCGAAGCGTCCATTCGGATATTTCTGCGGATCGACCTCCACCTTGATGCCGGCGGCGGTGAGCTGTGCGACCATTGCGTCGAGATGCGCAACGCGGAAATTGATCATCCACTGTTGCGTCTCGGATCCGAAATATTTCGTGGTCGCGGGGAACGGCTGGAACGCCGTCGTCCCGGATTCCTGGTGCCACGGCTCCATGCCCTTTGCGGTCGGTGTGCGCGCGACACCCAGGTTTTTCTCATACCACTCGGCGAGGGCTTTCGGGTCCTTTGCTTTGAAGAAGAAGCCACCGATGCCGGTGACTCTCTCCATCGGTAGCTCTTGCGAGGTTGCCGCTGGAGCGGAGGACGCCCGGTCGGCCGACTGCGCTCCGACTACGCCGGTGCTAATGCAGCACAATGCCGCGGAGTACAGGAGGTGAGTGTGCTTTCGCATTGGAGTGTGTGAAGATGTGGGCATGCGCGGATACTCGAGCGCCTAGCCGAAGGCATTGAGGGAAACCCGCTTCGTCGCTGCTTCGTTCCCTGTGATCTGACGTCGAAGGGCAGCACGCGGCTCGGCCAGTGCTATGAATCGCCCAGATCGTTGCGAAGCTGGCGCGCGCACTCCTCGCAGAGCCAGAGTGAGTCGGCAGGCACATCCTGAGTTGCTACGCGCGTCAGGTGAATGGTGCCAACGCGTTCACGAACGCTGCGGTTCCTCATATAGGCCGAACTCGTTGCCGACAGGGTCGGCAAACGCGGCAAATGCGCCCATGTTCGGACCAATATCTCTTCGCGGCGTCAGTACCTTGCCGCCTGCCGCTTGGATCTGGTTCAACGATTCCGTAATACTGTCGACCATGATGTACACGCGAGTACGCTCATCTGGCGTGCGATCATCTTCCTTGACCCACGTCCCGCTTACACTACCAGAGTCATCGAACGCGAGGTTACCATCGCCGCGTTCGCGAACCTTCCAACCGAAAATGGTGGAATAAAACTCGGCGGCATCCTTGGCCTTGTTCGCCGGTATTTCGAGGTAACAGATCTTACCGTGGGCCATAACCTATCCTCCACATTTACGAACGGGGAAGTTCCATGGAGCACGAGCGTGACGACGCCTAACGGCTCGCTTAGCGTCGGTGCGTGAGCAACAGGCGGCACGATCCATTGGTCCTCCTGGCGGAGCAGCGCTACTGGTATATTGTATCCCGCACAACGTAAGACATAGGGGAGTCCATTCTCGACCTGCCGCTCTCACCTTTACTCCCTCTCTCGATGTTCGGGATACATAACCTCGCCCTCGGCAGCGTGCTCGCTCTCGCGCTGAGCGCCGCCGGCATCGCCCACGAACACGTCGTCTCGGCGCGATCGAGCAGACACAGCCCGGGAAGTGCTGCCTCCGTCGAGCAGACGACTGACGGAACGCGCGCCTCTGCCACCCTCGTCGCGAGTTTCGACGGCCTCGGCGCAGATTTCGTCGGCCCGCAAGGGAACGCGTACTTCAGCAATCCCTCCGATAACTCGCTCGCGGTGGGCCCGAATCACATCGTGCAGATCGTCAACTCGCGCATGGCGATCTACACGAAGAGGGGACGTCAATTCGATACGACCGGCAAAGTGTTGTACGGTCCAGTCGGGACGAACAATGTCTTTCGCGGCTTCGATGGCGGATGCGCGGGCCGTGCGAATGGCGACGCGGTGGTGCGCTACGATCAGCTCGCGAATCGCTGGTTGATCGTGATGCCGATCTTCCGCCGGCTTCCGCTGCGTGAGCACGAGCCGGCAGCGCCGGTCGACGGGGGCGGTGCCGTGGTGAGTGAGGCGCGACAACCGGGACAGCCTGGGGCCGCGGTGACGCTCTACGAGCCGCCGCACGTGGAGCCGAAGCCGATCACGCCGCCCGATTCCACAGAGCGCGAGCGGCTCCGCGGCGAGGCGAACAAGGAGAAGGGCTCGTACGGGATGTGTTATGCGGTGAGCACCGGGCCCGATCCGTTCGGTCCGTATTATCGCTACGAGTTCACACGTCCGCTCTTCCCGGACTATCCTCGGCCGGCCGTATGGCCCGACGGCTACTACGTGCCGACGAGCACGGGCGACGAGGTGATCCAGAAGCACGCGTGCGTGGTCGATCGTCAGAAGATGCTAAAGGGCGGCGACGCGACGGAGCAATGCGTGGTTGTCGATGGTGTGAACTTTCTCAACAACGCGGACCTCGACGGCAAGCAGCTCCCGCCCGCCGGTGCACCGAATATCGTTCTTGCGGGCGGGGGGACGCAGTTGAAGAAAGTCATGGACGATTCCGCGATCTACGCGTGGAAGTTCCATGTGGATTGGAAGAATCCCGCGAACACGAAGCTCACCGGTCCCGAGCGAATTCCGGTGGCGCCCTACCACTATCTCTGCGACGGGCAGCTCACGAAGTGCGTGCCGCAGCCGGGCGCCGACCGGCACCTCGACGCGCAGGGCGACAAGCTGATGGCGCGCGTGGTCTACCGGCGCATCGGCAATCAGGAATCGATCGTTGCCGTGCATTCGGTCAATACCACTGCCGGCGGCGGTGGCGTGCGATGGTACGAGCTCCGCCTGGATAAGCACCGCGACCCGAAGCTCTATCAGGAAGGCACGTACGCGCCGGGTGTCGAGTTCCGATGGATGGGAAGTCCGGCGATGGATAGGGCAGGGAACATCGGCATCGGCTACTCGTTTGGCGGTCCGCAGGATTACGCGGGCCAGCGCTTTGCGGCACGTTTGGCGACCGATCCGAAGGGAGTCCTGACGCTGCGCGAGGCAGTGCTGGCGCAAGGTGGCGCGCCGCAAACGAACACTCTCCGCTGGGAGGATTATTCGCAGACTGCGGTCGATCCTGACGACGATTGCACGATCTGGTACGTGGGCGACTACTACAAGCCCGGCGAGCAGCGCTACTCGTCGAAAATCGGCGGCTTCAGGATCGACGGGTGCCGTTGAGACTTCACACGACGAGGTGACGCCCGCGGATTCACCGTCTGGATTTCTTCAGACTCCTCAACGCGCGACGCTGCGCCAGAGTCTCATCTAAGTAGGTAGACAAAAGTTCTGCTACAACTGACTGAGTTTCGATGATCAAAAGCACTGTGAGCACGCGCTTCAGTCGAGATCCGCAATCATCCGGGAAATTCGGGCTGTGCGCACGGGTGAAAGAGAGAGAGGCCGCTGAGAGCACTGACACGGCGCTGAGACCACTGACTTGCTCCTCGGCAACGACGGCTCCATGCACCAAGTAGTAGCTGGTTTCTTGTTCACATGCCTCGGGAAGCTTCCAACGGTCATGGAAACTCCCGATACATTCACACATTCAAAACATCACTGAGGAGTGGAGCTGTCTCTCGACACGAAGCCCGTCAGCGGTTTCAGGGCAATGTCAGCGGTTTCAGCGGCCCACGGCCTCCCAATGCAGCGAAGCAATTTGCAGCAAGACTTTTGTCCACTTACTTAATGACGATCGAGCTGGTTGCCGTCGATGA
Organism: Gemmatimonadaceae bacterium; assembly: GCA_036496605.1. Taxonomy (NCBI): domain Bacteria; kingdom Pseudomonadati; phylum Gemmatimonadota; class Gemmatimonadia; order Gemmatimonadales; family Gemmatimonadaceae; species Gemmatimonadaceae bacterium. The sequence goes on from DASXKV010000015.1 coordinate 22,032, forward strand.
TGCGGCAACGCGAGACGCCGCGCGGGACCTCATTGCCGAGTATCTGAGATGGGTCGCGAGCGTTGCTGCCGCGAGCTACGGTCTGTCGTTCGATATCGATGCGATGGTCACGTCGGATATCGAGGATCGGGCGAAGTTCTATCCTCCGAGCGGCCGGTTCTACGTCATCCGCCGCGAGGACGCGAACGTCGGAGTCGGATGTCTCAAACGCATTACGCGGTCTGTCGCCGAAATTCAGAGGATGTATGTGCAGCCGCACGTCCGAGGAGCCGGCGCCGGTCGCCTCCTGCTGCAGCAGCTTCTGTCAGACGCGCGAGCCATCGGCTACGAAAGCTGTGCGGCTGGAGAGTCTGAAATTCCTGTCCGCAGCTCACGCGCTCTACAAGTCGGTTGGTTTCGCTGAAATCACTCCGTATGCCGACAACAGCATGACGAAGTATCAGCCACTCGGCACGATGGACAGGTATCGCTCCAGCGCGGTATTCATGGAGCTGCGCCAATGTCGCCGCGGTTTCGAGCCGGCCCAAATGGCCGCCTTGCATGAACACGATTGAAGCCTCAATGCTGACGCCGGACCGCGTGATTCGCTCCAGCCGCCGGCGCTTGGGATGCGAGGTCAGAAACCGCGCGGGGATAAGCCCGAGCCCGATCCCGCTCGCCACGAGAGACACTTGCATGTCGATACTGTTGATCGCGGCGGCGACTTCGAACGGAGAGCCGAGTTCGCGCAACCTCGCCTGGAGTGCCTGACGAATAAAGCACCCCGGCGGGTTGAGCACCCAGCGTGCGTCGAGATCGCGATCTTTCGACTTGCTGCTGCGCCGCGCGCGAGGTTGCGGTCCTCTCGCCCTGACCAATACCAGACGTTCTGTAGCCAAAACACTGCTGGCCACATCGCCGGGCGGCGTATCGTCAGCCGAGAGGAACGCCAGTGCCACATCGAGCTCGCCGGTCCGCACCTGCTCTATGAGCTGTTGCCTGAGACCGGTGCTCAGCACCGGTTGAAGCTGGGTGAAGCGACTCGTCAGGCGCTGGATCGACCCGACGAGGCTCGGTTGCGCGAGCGCATGCGACAATCCGACGCGGAACATTCCGCTTGGCTCGGCGTCCTTCGACCCCGTCGCTTTGAGCTCGTCCATGATGCGCAGCATCTGTCGTCCGCCGTCGAGCACCGCGCGGCCTTCGCGCGTAATCCGCCCCGGTTTCACGCTTCGATCGAGCAGGGGCGTCTTCAGTGTCGCCTCGAGGCGCTGGATCTGCCGTGTGACCGCCGACGGCGTCAGGAACAGCCGTTCGGCTGCCCGTTGCAACGACCCTGACTCGGCCAGGACGACGAACGTCCGGATCTCATCGAGCATGACGGAACTCCCAGTTGCTAGTCGAGCAATATGATAGTGAAAAGATTGCATTTGACGCAACTGCAAGCCAGCCTTAAGCATAACGTCTCCAGCTCATGACCGGCATTCAGGAGCCTGCACCCTGATCGGAGACCGTATGAAGTCAATTCGTGTTGCCATGGCGGGCATAGCCCTTCCAGTCGCACTCGCCGCTCAGCAGCCCGCCACGCCGCAGGCCAACCCGATAACGGCGGCGTTCAAGGCCCGCATTGCGGTGAGTCACCGCAATATCGCGCAGGCATTCGATTCAATTCCTGAGTCGAAGTTCGGCTACAAGCCAACGCCCGCGCAGCTGACCTTCGGCTTCATCGCACAGCACGTCGCGAGCGACAGCTACCTCTTCTGCAGCAACTTCGGTGTGATGAAGCCGACGATCGACGCCAAGGACACGTCGACGCCCGACTCGGTCAAGGCAACATGGCCAAAGGCAGAACTCGTGGCGAAGCTGAAGGCGTCGTTTGCATTCTGCGACCAGGCGATCGAACAGGTCACCGATGCGACACTCCCCGCCGCGATTTCGTTTACCTATGGCGGCACCGAGAGGAAGTCGACGCGCGTCAACATGCTGCTTCTCCATGCGCTCGATCTCGCCGATCACTACAGCCAGATCGCGAACTACATGCGCCTGAACGGCATCCTCCCGCCGTCTGCGCTGCCGAGGCCGGGGCGCGGAGGAAGGTAGTCTCAGATTCCGTCGAGGTGAATGCCGTGCGCGCATCCGCGCGCACGGTTGCGGGAACATATCAACGAACCGGTGTTCGCCCCTACGGGCCATTAACTGGCGATCATCTCGATTTCGACTTCGGCATTCAGCGGCAGAGCTGCGACACCGACAGTGGTGCGAGCTGGATACGGGGCGACAAAATGTCTGGCGTACACTTCATTCATCTCGGTGAATCGCTTTATGTCTATGAGATAGACATTCACTTTCACCACGTCGGCGAGCGTTTTGTCCGCTGCCTCCAAAATCACTTTGAGGTTGTGGAAGATTTGCTCTGTCTGGGCGGCGACGCTGTCCTCGATGAGTCTTCCCGTGGCCGGGTCTTGTGCGACCTGACCGCTCGTATACACGCGGTCGCCATCGCGAACGGCAGGTGAAAATGGACCGACGGGTTTGGCCACACGGTCGGACGTAATGGGCTCGGGCGGCATATTAATGATCGTGTGATGAGAGGGTGGCGGTGGAATGACGAGACCGTCATCCGACGTTGCCTACTTGAGCGCCTCCATCGGAGAGACGCGCGTGGCGCGTCTCGCGGGAATGAAACAGGCGGCCATCGTGACGATCCCCAGCAGCACCGGCACGACCGCGAACGTCGTCGGGTCGCTCGCCGACACGCCGAACAGGAGGCTCGACATCAGCCGCGTCACGACGATCGAGCCACCCAACCCCACTATAGTTCCCGTGGCGGTGAGAATGAGGCCGGGGCGGAACGCGAGGCCGAGGATATCCCGCGGTTTCGCACCCAATGCCAGCCGAATGCCGAATTCCTGAGCGCGTTGGCTGACCACGAACCCCATCACGCCATAAATCCCCAGCGCGGCGAGCAGGAGCGCCGACACCGCAAAGGCCGACATCAAAGAGAGTGAGAACTTGCGCCGCGCCATCGAAGCGGACATCAGGTCCGCCATGGTCCTGACGTTGAACACCGGAAGTTCTGGATTGATGCTGTGTACCGTCTGCGTCAGGGCCTCCTTCGTCGCCTTCACGTCGACGTCGGAACGTGCGCGGAGAAATACGGCGGGCGTTATGCTGGGATGTTGAAGAATGGATTCGTACACGCGCGGCGGCGGCGCCACGTCCAATCCGTCATTGCGCACATCCCCGACTACGCCGATGATGATGGCTTCCTTTCCCAGGCCATCGTCGCTATGCCGCCAGGCATACCGCAACCGCCGGCCAACTACCTCTCGTTGCGGTGAGAATCTGCGAACGAACGCTTCATTGACCACCACGACTCTCAAACTGGAGTCTGCGTCGTGATCGGTGAAGACACGGCCCTGCTTCAGCGGCGTCTCGAGCACCGCGAAATAGCCTGCGCTCACGGCTCCAAACTCCGCTGCATGATCATTCCCCTGCGTGGAAACCTCGTCGGGTAATGAAAACGGGAGGGGATTGTTCACATTGCCAAGGAGTGGGATATCGCTCGACGTACCGACCGCGGATTCCTCGATGCCGGGGAGCAGGGCGATTCGAGCAAGCAGCTCCCTGGCAAGCTCGGCGCGCTGCGTTGTCGTCCGGTATTGATTCGCATCGGGATTGCCTGGAACGGGAACCCAGATTTGGCCCGCGACAAGCCGCTCCGGATCGAGCCCGGGATTCTGACCCAGCGCGGCCGAGAAACTGCGAACAAGCAACCCGGTGCCAATCAGCAACACCGCCGATAGCGCGACCTCCAGCACGACCAATGCGGCGCGCGATCGATTCTGGCGCACGCTCTGCCCGCCGCCCGTGCGTCCGCCGTCCCTCAAGTCGCGGTTGGGATCGATCGCCGAGGCGTGGAGCGCCGGCATCAACCCAACCAACACCCCGGTCGTGAGCGACAGCACAAGCGCGAACGCGACCACTCGCCAATCCGCATGTACCTCGGCGAGTCGTGGCACGTCCGCGGGCATCAGCGTAAGAAGCGATCTCTGTGCGATCAGAAGCACCGCAAGCGCCGCCGCGCCGCCGGCAACCGATACGAGCACGCTCTCGATCAGCACCTGTCGAACGAGCTGGCCGCGCGACGCGCCCAGCGCCTGGCGAATCGCGAACTCGCGCATTCGTGCCGATGCCCGCGCGATCAGCAAACTTGCAATGTTCACGCAAACGATCAGGAGGACGAAGCTCACGGCGGCGAGCAGGATCACGAGCGTCGGCCGCACATTACCCGTCAGGCTGGTTTGGGCACGCTCGAGGCGAAGCGACCAACGCAGCCGCTTGGGATAATCGTTGGGGTAGGTCTGCTGCAACGAAATCGCCAGCGCATCGAGTCGCCCCTGCGCCTGTTCGAGCGTCATGCCCGGTTTCAGGCGACCCAACGCTCCAGGGACAAACCGCACATTGCGCAGCGGCGGCGAGGGGTAAGGATCGACGGTGAATCCGCATGCCGACCAAATGTCGACGTCGCCGCCCAGCGTATTGCCAGGGTGCCGAAACTCGCGCGGCATGACGGCGATGACGGTGTACGGGTCTTCATCGATGCGAACCCGCCGTCCGATGACACGTGGATCCGATCCGAATTGGCGTTTCCAGAGGCCGTCGCTGATCACGACGCCATCGAGGCAGCCCGGCTCCCACTCTGACTGTGTGTAAACTCGTCCGAGCGCCGGCGTTGCGCCGAGGAGCTCGAAGTAGCTCGGGCTCGTACCGAGAAACTCGATCCGCTCCACGCCGTCGCCGCCCGCCAATGCCTGGCTCGCGGGAAAAATCACGCTGATCTGTTCGAATACTCCGGAACGTTGCAAATCGTATAGTTCGGGCACTGACATGCCAACGTTCCTGGCTCCAGCACCGCGCAGATCATCGAACACGCGCACGATGCGATCAGGTTCGCGGAAGGGCAGCGGCTGCAGCAGCACGGCGTTCACGATGGTAAAGATCGCGAGATTCGCTCCGATGCCGAGCGCCAGTGTCAGCACGCTAATCGTGACGAACGCGGGGCTTTTCTTCAGCGTCCGCAGCACGTAGCGCAAGTCCTGCAGCAGCCCGTCCATACTCGTCCTCCATCCGGCGACGTCAACGGCGTGGTGGGGAACGGCGATTGCCAGCTCCCGTGGACGAACGTGTAAGTCGGGAGGTGCGGTGCGTCAAATGCAACGTTAGCACAATTATATTGCCAAAATCGCACGACGCGTTTGGAGTACACGTGTGGAGAGCGGAACCTCTTGCAACAAATCGCTGGCAGACCCTACGCTGCGAATTCTCGCGCCGACGGCCCGTACGGATGTTTTGCCAATACGTCGAATCGAGAGGCAACGCAGCACATCGCCTCTCAATAGGCTGAAGGCCGCATGGCTCCAGCCATATGGCCGAATCGTCACGATCCCGGCGCCCTTTCTATAATTATCCCTGACACATTCGGCGCGACTCCCGACAGATGCCGTCGTGACGCAACCTCCCATCGTAACCGATCTCGCGACGGCAATACTCGCGGTGTATCAGGCGCCACTCGAGGGCTTCATCAGCCGGCGCGATGCGCTCGCCAAACAGCTGCGCGCCGAAAAGCGACGTGACGATGCGACGCTCGTGAAGGCGCTGCGTAAACCGAGCCGAATAGCCTGGGCGCTCGACGCCGTCGTTCACGAAGACCCGGTATCGATCGAACATCTCGCGGCGGCAATCGGCGAGGCGCAAACCGGCGCCGATCTGCGAGGCGCGCTCGAAACGGTGAAGGAATCCGTGCGCGCCGTGGCCGCTGCCGCTTCGCGCGTCGCGATCCGCGCGGGATATCCCATCGAGCCGAACGCACTCGCCGCGGCCGTCCATGCGATCATTGGCGACGCGAGTGCATTTGCGGAGCTTCGTACTGGACGGCTCGTGGATGTGCCCCAGGGCGGCGGCCTGGACCTGCTCATCGCGCTGGCGACCAGTCCATCTTCGACAAGAACAGCACCGTCGCCAAGCGCTCCGCCGCCCGCGATCGAGCCGGCGAAGGCCGAGTTGCGTCAGGCGGAGAAATTGCTCGCCGAAATGCGTGAACAGTCGGCGCACGCGCTGGAGTTGCTTCGGGACGCCAGAGCAAGATTCGATGCCGCCGAACACGCTCTCCGGCACGCTCAATCCGAACTGGAAGCCCGCCGTGACGATGTCGAACTCACTCGGCGACACACCGAGTCGGCGGCGGCGAATCTCGAAGATGCGCAACGAGCTTTCGATGATGTTCGCGCGCGCGTGGCGGAGGTCGAGTAGCCTCACTTGACCCGCAACGTTCGCCGAGCGTATGCTCGGCGTCATGAGTGCTCCGAGATCTCCGTTCGACGTCATTCGCGTCACCGCGGTGCGGCACATTCGAGATCACACGCTCTGGCTGGAGTTCAGCGACGGTCTCGCCGGCGAGCTGGATCTCGCCGACGGACTCGTTGGTCCGGTCTTCGAATCGCTGCGCGAGCCGAGCGAGTTTGCTCGAGTGCGTCTGGGCGCTGAGACGATCGAGTGGCCGAACGGTGCCGACTGGGCGCCGGAATCACTGCACGCGCGTTTGCGCGCGCGGAATTCATGGCACGCGCGCTCTGATGATGCCGGCTCCTCGGTGATCGCCATGCACGCTCGGAAGGTGCCCGAGATCAGCCGCTTTTATGGAATCATCATCAGCATGTTCTACGATGATCACGCTCGAGCGCACTTCCACGCGCGCTGCGGCGGCGATTCGATTGCCTTGGAGATCGATGGCGATGGCATTCGCGGGAGCTTCTCGCCCAATCGGCTGACGCTCCTGTTCGAATGGAGAGAGCTGCACCGCGCCGAGCTGCGCGCGAACTGGGAACGCGTGCGCCGCGGAGAGCCGCCGCTATCGATCGCGCCACTCGAGTAGCTCGACAATCGCGTGGCGGCGATGACTACATTTTGAGTCGTCGCGCATGGCGCGCATGGTTGCGCGAACGCTCAAGTCGACCTTCGACATTGTCTGGAATGCCTTCGGCTACGAACAGTCGCGCAACCTCGATTGGCATGCCCAGCATGAAAGCGCGATCAATTCGCGTAGAGTGAGCGCGAGAGCGGGCGTAGCTTTTCCGGATTGGCCACGACGTAGATCCCGGCAATGCGCTGCTTCGATACGTCAATCGAGACGACGCGGCGTGGAATCCCCTCGACGAGGGCGACCAGGGCGACGCGCCCATTGATGACGCGTGTGATGACGTCGTTCGTGCCGAACTTGCGTCGGACGCCGCCAGGGACGACCCCAACGGGCTTGACTACGCCTTTCTCGGTCACATGGATGACCTGTCGGAAACTCAGCGCGAGATAATTGTCGCAACGTACTTCGAAGGACAGCCGCGGGATGAAATCGCGCACGCCGCGGCATCAGTCTGAGCACCTACGACAATCATAGAAAGGCTGCATGCCGCAGAATGCGCGACTCGAAGAGGGCGGTAGTCGACTCTTCCGCCAACATCCTCCCGGACTGGTACGATCGCGTCGAGGAGATGAACAAGCGGCACGCGGCCAGGCAGCGGCGCCGCGCGTCCCGCAAGAAAGAGAAACGATCCAACTCTGGAGGCGACCGTTCCAACTTCGAAGAGAACCGGTCCAACTCTCGAGGCGCCCGCGAGAAAAACGGACGCGCCCCTGACGTATCGGTAGGAGCCACTACCGAATCGTGAGGCGCCCCCGACAAATCGGTAGGCGACGCAAGCATTCTTCGAGGCGACCCGCGCAATGTCGGAGGCGACCCGCGCTCCGCACGAGTGCACCGCGGCTATGTGTGACGACACCCGCGGTCGTGCATGACACGACCGCGGCAATTCAGGACACGCCCGCGGCAATGCAGGACACGACCGGCGCAATGCACGACGCGACCGCGGCAATGTATGACGCGACCGCGACCAAACACGACACGACCGCGGCTACTCATCACGCGACCGCGGCTATTCATGACACGACCGCGGTCATGCACGACACGACCGCGACAATGTTGGCAGTCACCCTGAATTAGTTGGCAGGCGACCGCCGCCCTTCACAAGGGAACCGTGGCTTCACACGACACGACGGTGGCTTCACACGACACGACCGCGGTTTCATACCACACGACCGCGGCTTTTCACGACAGAACCGCCACGCTCGCTGGGTGCATCGCGCCTGTGCACAGAGTGCTTCGCGTGGCCACTCCGGCAAGCGCCACACAGCTTTGGCCTACTTCCGCATACCCGGTGGATCGAGCCGAACGAACTGCCCGGCGTCGATATTCCCGTCGTGAACCGTGTACAGCGTGAACCCCGACGGGAAGATCGTCGGGCCAAGCTCATTCGGGCCGACGATCGCGGCGCTCACTTCGGACCGGAGCTGCACGCCGTCGCTCACGAATGACGAGTGCTCCGACGAGTGCATGTGCGAACCCAGTGCGAGCACGTAGCGATGGCCGCGCATGGCCTCGAGCACGTCGAGCACGTTGCCGACGGTGTGACGGTACTGTTTCTTGCCGTTGACTTTCGCGAGACTCGCCACGAGCGGATCCTCATCGTACGGGATCAGCGTCGTCCAACTCGAAATCATCGGGATGTGGTTGAACGTGACGATTGGCATCGCCGGCGGGACCTGCGCGAGATCACGCTTGAGCCATTCCATCTGCACGCTGTCGACGTCGCCGTAGTACGCCGAGTCGTCGGGGGAGATGGTATTCAGCCCTATGAAGTGGACGCCGCCGTAGGTGAACGAGTAGTAGTCGGGACCGAAGTACTGGCGATACATGCCGCGGTTGTAGAGCGGATTCGCGGGATCCGCATGCGACCGTGAGGGGATGATCCCGTAGTGATCGTGATTGCCTGGTACCGTCCACACGGGCGTGCGAAAAGACTTTGATTCATCCGCGTACAGATCGAAGTACGACCGCGCACTCGATTCGGACTGGCTCATGGCGTCGCGCACGAGATCGCCGCCCATCAGGACGAACGCCGGGCCCAGCGAGTCCGTCATTCGACGAAAGCGGCGGAAGCGATCGACGTTCTCCGGGGCGATGTGCGAGTCGGAAGCGTGGACGAAGGCGAACGTCCGTAACTGCGCTTGGCGCACCACACCGAAATCAACGGATGCGGGCGCCGCCGTCGTGGCGAGCCAGAACGCGTGGCTGGAGCGAAACCCGTCGGGCACCGAGACGAACACGATGCCGGTCATGCCAGTCAGAATCTCGAAGCGTCCGAGCGAGTCGGTGACGACGACATCCCGCTGGTTTGAAACGATCACTCCCGGTACGCCAGGCTCCGAGGCGTCGCGCTTTCCATTCATATTCGCATCGGCGTAGACCACGCCGTGAAGCCGTGCATTCTGCGCAACGGCACGAGATGCTGCGAGCATACTCGACGCCGCGAGCAGCATGAGTCTCACGAGCGCGGAACAGGCGATTGGCTGCAAAGCGATATCCTCGTTCGAGGCAGGAGGTCCGACGACGGGCGGCGATCAGGGCCCAGAATGACACCGAACCCGCGAACGATCGGCGCGACGCAGAAGAACAAGCCGGCTAGAACGGGTGCAATCGGAGCGCGCGCGGCCCGTCGATGCGGCAATCATAGCGCGGCGATGCAGTCTGAGATGTCAGAGTCTGGCATATTCTACGGGCAGGCCCGTAGCATGGCGACATGCACCGTGTGGGTTCGGCAATTCCTCGGCACCGTCACTTCGCAAACCAGGATGCCGCCTCTTAGGAAGTGTAGCCGAAGGTACAAAGTCGTTAGGCGCGCTGACTCTTGATCCCAAGAGCAACCCAGTACTCCCTTTCTGTCGATACTCTCGAGGCTCCCGGGTCGGCGTGTGCCCACTGGTTACCGTTGGTTACCGTTCGGGCTCGACCGGTGTGCTTGCGTTGAGCGCCGTTCCTAGCACGCCGTTCCTAGCGCGCTCCTCCTAGCGCGGTGTCCCTCGCGTGCTCTTCGAGGAAAGAGAACCAGTGGGGGTTTGTGCTAACGTACTAGCACTTGCTAGCGTACTAGCACCTACCGCGCCGCGAGGAGTCAGGATGGCCGCCACACCGAAAGCTGACCTCGGTCGCCGCGAGCGACAGATCATGGACGTCGTCTATCGCCTCGGCCGCGCTTCCGTCAGCGACGTGCGCCAGTTGCTCGCCGATCCCCCGAGCTATTCGGCGGTGCGCGCCATGTTGAACCTCCTCGAAGAGAAGGGACACCTGACGCACGAGCAGGATGGGCTCCGCTACATCTACAAGCCCACCGCGGCGCGCGCCCAGGTGCGTCGCTCCGCGCTACGGCACCTCGTGCAGACATTCTTCGACGGCTCGCCCACGAGTGCCGTCGCCGCCTTGCTCGAGATGGCCGACGGCGAGCTCTCGGCGTCGGACCGGGCGCGGCTCGCCAAGGTGATCGCTCAGGCGAAGACGGAGGGAAGGTAGCCATGTCCGCGCGAATGATTGCCCAGTACCTGCTCGTCGTCGGGGCCAAGTCCTCGCTGTTGTTCATCGGCGCGCTGCTGATCACGTTGAGCATGCCGCGACGCGCCGCGGCCGCGCGCCATCTCGTGTGGATCGGTGCCATTGTCGCTGCGGCACTGCTGCCAGTGATGGGTGCATTCGCGCCCTCCTGGAATGTGCCTGTGGTCTCGCACGCACGCGCGACGGCATCGTCCCTGGCTCGAGCGGCAGACGACGAGCACCCTGTTGCCGTCGCACCGTACGCTGCGCCACATCACGACGTCTCGCGCGAGATTCGCGATCGAATGAATCTTCCCGTGCAGATCGGGGACACGATCCGTGCGACGACAAACGCGGTCGTCGCGTCGCGTCTGCGCGAAGTCGATCCGGCGCTTCATTCCACCATCGTGCCGTTGGGACCGGGCCGGGCGGCCCTGCTGATCGCGATCGATGGCCGCTGATCACCGCATTGGCGATGGCTACACGAAATAGGTGTTTACTGAACTGGCCTGCCAATATCGTCTGACGTCGACCGATCGTTCCCCTTGCGACACAAGGGCAACGGCGCTAGCCTCCCTGGTGTCACAAGAGTAGCCGGAGGCTATCATGGCCGACGCCCAATCGGATCTGCTCCGCAGCAGCCTCGATCTCCTCCTACTGAAGACCCTCACCTGGGGCCCGATGCACGGGTACGCGATCAGCGAATGGATCGAAGGCGCGAGCGAGTCCGTCCTGTTGCTCGATGAAGGCACCCTGTACCCGGCTCTGCATCGCCTCGAGCGGCGCGGATGGATCGCCGCCGAGTGGGGCGTCTCTGACAAAAACCGCCGCGCGAAATTCTACCGACTCACCAACGCCGGACGGATGCGTTTCCGCGCCGAATCGCCCGTATGGCACCGCCACGCGAAAGCGATCGTCGCTGCGCTGGCGCGCACATCCCCCGAGCTGTCGTGAACGTCGGTCCCGGTTGGCGCCGCCTGTTCCGGTTGCCCCGCGACAACGCGCGACGCGTGGCCCGCGACATCGACGACGAGATCGCATTTCATCTCGAGATGCGCGAGGAAAAGCTGCGGCGCTCGGGCGTCCTGCCTAACGCCGCCCGCGACGCAGCCCGTGCGCGCTTCGGTGACCCGGAGCTCGTGCGGGACGAGTGCGTCACCATCGACCAGCGTTATGCACGCGAGGTGCGTCTCATGGAATGGCTCGACTCCGTTTTCTCGGATCTGCGCTACGCCTTTCGCACGCTGAGGCGCAGACCGGCATTCACGCTCGTCGCGATGCTGACGCTGGCCGTCGGGATCGGCGCGACGACGGCGATGTTCACGCTCGTCAACGGGATTCTGCTGCGACCATTGCCCTATCCCCACGCCGACCGAATCGTGCAACTGATTCACGCGTACCCCGAGATTGGGCTCGACCACTGGGGGATCTCGCAGGAGAACATCGCGATGTACCGCGACCGCGCGTCGGACTTCGAGGTGTTCGCGGCGTACCGAGGCGGGCGCGTGACGCTCACCGGCGGTGACCGCGCCATTCGCCTAACCGTTGCTCTCGTGACCGCGGACTTCTTTCGCGTCCTCGGCGTGGGGCCGGCCCGGGGCCGCGCGTTCACGCGCGACGAAGACACCCAGGGCAGGAACAACGTCATCATCCTGAGCGACGGGCTGTGGCGTTCGCGTTTCGGCGGACGCACGGACGTCATTGGCTCGACCATGGACCTCGATGGGCGGCCGACGCAGATCGTCGGCATCATGCCGCCAAGCTTCCAGTTTCCCGGTGTCGAGACTCAGGCATGGCTGCCCATGGGGCTCGATCCCACCAACCGACATGCATGGTTCAATGCCGGCCTCGCGCTGCTGCGACCCGGCGTTTCGATCGAACACGCGCACAAACAAACCACTGGAATCATGTGGGATTGGGCGCGTCGCGAGCCGGAGCTCATCGGCCTGGCTTCCATTCAGCCGGAACGTACGCGGATGGCGACGATCGTTAGGCCGCTGCAGCAGGCGATGGTCGGCGACATCCAGCGCCCGCTCCAGATCCTGCTGGCGGCCGTGGGACTCATATTGCTCATCGCAATCGCGAACGTGGCGACGCTGCTTTCGAGTCGCGCGACCGTCAGACAGCGAGAGATCGGCTTGCGCACGGCACTCGGCGCCACCCGCAGGCGAGTGACTCGGCAGCTGCTGACGGAGAGCGTCGCGCTCGCCGTGGGAGGAGCGGCAATTGGCGTCGCGCTTGCATTCATCGCCGTTCGCACATTCACGCATTCGAGCCTCATTGCGCTGCCGCGCCTCGACGAGGTCCGCGTCGACGCACGCGTGCTCGCGGTGACGCTCGCCGTGACCCTAACGAGTGGAGTTCTATTCGGGTTATTGCCGGCGATGCACAGCCTCCGTAGCCGCTTGGCGTCGGATCTCACGTCGGGTTCACGGGAGAGCGCCCACCGCTCGGTGCGTCGAGTCAACAACGGATTGGTCGTCGCGCAGCTATCGCTGTCGGTCGTGCTTCTGATCGCGTCGGGCCTCGTGCTCGAGAGCTTTCGACGACTGACCACACTCGATCTCGGATTCCGGCCCGATGGCGTGACGTCGATTTCGCTTCCGCTGCCGCCTCAGTACAAGAACAGCGCGAGCAGGGCAAACCCGTTCTTTGCCACGTTGCTCGAGCGCGTTCGTGCGACACCGGGCGTGACGTCGGCGGCGCTCGCCTGGGGTCTTCCATTCGAAGGGAACTCGAACGTGGACGGCTACCTGGTCCAAGGCCGCCCGAAACCGCCGTCGGGCAACGAAGGCCAGACATATCAGATCGCGGTGACCCCTGGATACTTCGCGACGTTAGGCATTCCACTGTTGTATGGGCGCGATTTCGGCGCCGCGGATGATACGACCAGTACTCCCGTGGTGATCGTCGACGAATCGATAGCCAGGAAGTTCTGGGCCGGTCCGAACGCGCTCGGCAAGCAAATTCGCGTCGCGGGCGACACGGGGTGGTCGACGATCGTCGGCGTCGTTGGCGCCATCCACGACGACGACGCCACGCAGTTGCCTGCGCCACACATGTACGCGAGCCTGGCGCAGCTCGGAGCGGGACAGCCGTCGCTCGCCGTCCGCGCGCGTGGCAACGCGTCGCCCACGATCAAGTCGGTGCGGTCCGTCATTGCAGCACTAGAGCCGTCGATTCCGCTCGACCAGGTGCGGGCGCTCACGTCGGTCGTCGGTGAATCGTTCGCCACCAGGCGCCTCACGGAAATACTGCTCGCGAGCTTCGCCGCGATCGCCGTCGTGTTGGCGGGCGTCGGTATCTACGGCGTGATGTCGCTCTCGGTGGCGAATCGCCAGCGCGAATTCGGCGTGCGACTGGCCGTCGGCGCTGCTCCGGCGGCGCTCGTGCGACTCGTACTTCGAGAGGGCGCCGCTATCGCGGCGCTCGGCGTCGGCATCGGCGTCCTGGGCGCGCTCGTCGCGACACGCGGCATGACGACGCTACTCTACGGCGTGAGCCCGACGGATCCGTTGATTTTCGTGTCGCTCCCCGTGTTGCTGGGAGCGATCGCCGTCGCGTCGTGCTATGTGCCGGCGAGGCGCGCGTCGAAGGCCGACCCGCTCGTCGCGTTGCGCGCGGACTGAGCGGGCCGGATGGCGACGCTCTTATATCTCGGTTACCAAAATGGCCCGCGGTCTCCCCGGGCCATTTTGATAGCTGCCGCCGTGCTACGGCACCACCGCCCGTGCCCCCGCAAGATCAGCTTGCAGCCGCTCCACCCCTGTCGCCGCATCGCTGATGTACCCGTTCGCCACCTGCACCATTGCCGGCGTTGGCGGAACGAGTGCCATCTCGATCTGACCTGTGATGGCGGACAGCCAAGCGCGGAGTCGAGGCGGATAGACCAGCGCGCCTTCACTCGATTGGATCTTGAGATCCACGAGGTTGTCGATGTCGCGATTCAGCTTGTCCAGCGTCGCGCGCGACTGCGTATTGCCCGCCCCGCCGTTCGCGAGCGCCTTCTGAAGCGAATCGCGCGCGCTGATGGCCTGATTCAGGTTGATGTCGAGGCGGTTCACTGCGTCGTGCAGCCGCATCAGCAGAGCGAACCGCGCCCGTAGCTCCGCTGCTATCGTATGCAGTCGTGGATCGAGCTTGATCTCGACTGGCTGCGTCTGTTTCGTGGCACCGTAGCTCAGCGTCACTTTGTACGTGCCCGGCACCACCTCCGGACCGATCGGGGTCGAGGCTGAGAAAGCGGAGTGGAAGATCCCTACCACCTCGGTCGCCTCCGCGTAGCGCGTATCCCACTGGAAGCGATTCATTCCAGGAACTGCTGTCTCCTGGCGTGCTTGCGGTCGACCTCGGGCGCCTTCGGGGTTCTGCGCGCCTGAGTCGCTTCGCGCCTTCGTTCTCGGATGAAGAGTGAAGCTGCGAATCAACGCGCCGCTCGCGGTCGCGAAATCGAGCTTCACCGGCGTGCTGCCGTTGTAGTCGTCGGGAAGGTGGAAGAACACCGTCACGCCGGGGGCCAGGTTCGCGCTCCCTCCCCGGCCGAAGCCCCCGCCCCCCGCAGCGCTCGTCAACCACGCTTGCTGCGGCTTGAAGAGGTATGGTGAGTTGGTCGTCACCCGCGCGGCTTCGCCGGTCCCCAACTGCTCGAGAAACTGTAAGTCGTCCAGCACCCAGAAGCCGCGGCCGAAGGTGGCGAGTACGACGGCATGCTGCGCGGGCTGAATCTCGATGTCATTCACTCGCACCGCGGGAAGGTTGAGGCCGAGCGGCTGCCACTCCTGCCCGCCGTTCAGACTGAAGTACGCCGTCGCGCTCGTCCCCGCGAACAGGAGGTCGGGACGGTTCGGGTCCTGGCGAACGCTCTCGACGTATTGATCGCCGGGCAGGCCAGCCGTGATCTCCGTCCAGTGTTTGCCGTAATCAGAAGTCTCATATATGTAAGGATGGAAGTCGTCCCAGTCGAACCGACTCGCGGAGACGTACGCTGTGCCCGGCGCCGTGTGAGACGGCTCGACACATGTGATCGTCGACCAGGTCGGCATCGCCGGCGGCCGCACCTCGCTCCAGTGCGCGCCCGCGTCGGTGCTCACGTGCACCAGGCCGTCGTCGGAGCCCGTCCAGATGACGGCGTCCGTGAGCGGCGAAACAGCGATCCCTGAGATCCTCCCGAACATCTCCTCGCCGGTCACGTCCGCGCTGATCGGACCGCCCGGCCGCTGCTGCTTCGTCGTGTCGTTCCGGGTGAGATCTGGGCTGATCACGTGCCAGTGAACCCCTTCATCTGTGGTTTCGAAGAGCACGTTAGCGCCCATCAGCAATTCCTTGCGATTGTGTGGGGCGAACACCACTGGGTGATGATTCCAGCCGTATCTGTATTTGATCTCGGTGCCCTGAAGCCCGAACTTGTACTCCGGCCAAGGCGCCACGTTGGTCACGAGCCCGGTGCGCCGGTCGTGACGCCACTCCATGCTGTAGTAGCCGCTGGCGTACGTGATCCACGGACGTCCCGGGGTCGGTACGACCCAACTCATCTCTCCGCCCCGGATGTTCGTCCACACTGGCGCCGGCGTCGCGCTCGGCCCCACCACGGAGCTGCGATCCTGCTGCGCGCCGTAGATGTTGAAGGGGAACTCGTTGTCGAGATTGGCGTGATAGAACTGCCCGGTGGGCTGGTTGTCCTCGGAGCTGAAATCCCGTCCGCCATTCAGCGTCACCGCCGCGCCCCCGTCGTTCCCTTCGATGAAATTCTGCGTGTTGTCGGGGTTGATCCACAGTACGTGATTGTCGCCGTGCGGTGGACGGAAGGGATGCAGCGTCTTGCCGCCGTCGTGCGAGACGTACACCCCAACGTTCGGCAGGTAAATCGTGTTCGCGTCCTTCGGGTCGACGTACACGTTGTCGTAGTAGAAGGCGCGCTGCGTGATATCCATGCTATTGTTGACGAGCATCCAGCTCTGGCCCGCGTCGTTCGACCGGAACAGGCCACCCGCCTGTCCCTTGTAATCCGACTGAATCAGCGCGTACACCGTATTGGGAGCGCTCGGCGCCGCCGCGATGCCGATTCTGCCGAAGATGCCGGTCGGGAGTCCCGCGTGATGTGAGATGTTGGTCCAGTTCGCGCCGCCATCGATTGTCTTGTAAATGCCGCTGCCTGGTCCGCCGCTCGAGAAGGACCAGTGGTTGCGGGACATCTGCCACATTCCCGCGTACAGCACCTGCGGATTGGACGGATCCATCGTCATGCTGATGGCGCCCGTTTCGTCGTCGACGAACAGGATCTTCTTCCACGTGCGGCCGCCATCAGAACTCTTGAATATCCCCCGGTCCGCATTGGGCGCGAACAAGTGGCCGAGCGCCGCGACGTAAACGACGTCAGGATTGGTCGGGTCGACGAGGATCCACGTGATGATGTGCGTGTCACCGAGTCCGGCGAAGCTCCAGGTCTTCCCGCCGTCGGTCGATTTGTACATACCCTCGCCAGCGAGGACGGTGTTTCGCGGAGCAGAGTCGCCCGTGCCGACATAAATGACATTGTGGTCAGAGGGCGCGACGGCCAGGGCGCCGATGCTGGCCGTCTTGAAATCCTTGTCTGATATGCTCTGCCAAGTCGCGCCGTAATCATCGCTCTTCCACACGCCTCCGCCTGCGGTGCCCATATAGTAGACGTTGGGCTCACCGGATATGCCGGCGACCGCGGTGGCACGCCCGCCGGTGAAAGGACCGACGCTGCGCCAGCGCAATGCACTGGTGAGGCTGGCCGGTGGCACAGTGGCAACCCATGCCGTCGGCATGGCAAGGAGAAGACAGGCGAGGGACAATGCGCGACGTGCGGTGAACATCTGACGTACTCCTCCTTCGCTGAGAGTCGTGGCTATGCATGACACGACCGCGGCAACTCATGACACGACCGCGGTTTCATTCCACACGACCGCGGCTTTTCACGACAGAACCGCACGCTCGCTGGGTGCATGGCGCCTGTGCACAGAGTGCTCCGCTTCGAGCGAGGGAGGTCCGACGACAGGGCGGCGATCCTATCGCCTGCGTCGCCGACGCCCGCGCTTTCGCACTTCACCGGATGGCGCGGCGCTGTCCCGATGCAGCGGAGGTGACCTCCGCGCCGACTCGGATTGCGGCGCCGTCTGCCTCATCGCCGGTGTGCTTCTGATTCTCTTCTCCTCCGACCGAGCACGTTCGGTCGATTGCCGCGCGCGATGTTCCGCCAACCGCTCCACAATTGGTTTCTCGAGCTTCGCCGCCGGTTTTGCGCTGTAGTCGAAGTCCGGCAGCGTCACCCGCGGCAGCGGCTTTCCGAGGACGCGCTCGATCGCGCGCAACTCATCCGTCTCATCGGGAGCGGCGAAGGTGTACGCCTCACCCGTCGACTCGGCGCGTGCCGTGCGCCCGACCCGATGAATGTAGTCCTCGGGTGCTCTCGGCACATCGAAGTTTACGACGTGGCCCAGCTCCTCGACATCGATCCCGCGCGCGGCGATGTCGGTCGCGACGAGCACGCGATACGCGCCACTCTTGAAGCCCGCGAGCGCGTCCGTACGTTGCGCCTGCGATCGGTTGCCGTGAATGCGCGCCGCCGCCACGCCGTGCTTCGTGAGAAATGTCCAGAGGCGATTCGCGCGATGCTTCGTCCGTGTGAACACGAGCGCCTCACGCATCAGATTGCGCTCGAGGAGCGCGAGCAACAGTGCGGACTTGAGCTCCTGGCCCACGAGATAGATGGCCTGGGTGATCCCGACCGCCGGCGCGGCCCTTCGCTCGAGATTGATCGTCGCCGGATTGTGCAGCATCTCGCGTGTCAGCTCGAGGATCGGCTGCGGCATGGTCGCGCTGAAAAAGAGCGTCTGCCGCTTGGTCGGCAGATGCTTCAGCACGCGCTTGATGTCGGGCAGGAAGCCCATGTCGAGCATGCGATCCGCTTCATCGAGCACCAACACATTGATCCCGCCGAGGCTCGCGTAAGGATGCTTGAGGTGATCGAGCAGCCGGCCGGGCGTCGCGACGAGGATGTCGACGCCGCTCCGGAAGGCGTGTTCCTGCGGTGCCATGCCCACACCGCCGAAAATCGCGGCTGCAGTGATCGGCGTGTGAACCGCGACGGCGTTCAGCTCCTCGAGAATCTGCGCCGCGAGCTCTCGCGTGGGGGTCATGATCAACGCGCGCGGGCCGCGCGTGCCACGGCGCCGCTGCTCCAGCAGCCGATGCAAAATCGGCAACAGGAACGCCATAGTCTTGCCGCTGCCCGTCATGGCGCAGGCGAGCACATCGCGTCCTGTCATCGCGGCGGGAATCGCGTCGGACTGAATCGGCGTCGGTCTCGTGAAGCCGAGCTCCTTGACGCCCTTCAACAAATCCGAATGCAGTTGGAATTCGCCAAATGACATCGGCGAAAGCTAGGGGGCTCGTCCTGGCGTCGATAGCGGCGACAAGCGAAGTTCGATCCCGCAATGACCGTTTCCTACGAGAACAGCAAAACCATCTTCGAGGGCATCAAGTCCACCGGCATTCGGTCCGTGTCGGCACTCCCCGAGACGTGGCTCGGTCTCCTGCTCCAGCGCGTCGACGAGGACCCGGACATGACGCTGGTCCAGGTGGCGAAGGAGGAAGAAGCGATCGGCGTCGCAGCCGGAGCGTACTTCGCCGGCGTACCACATATCCTCCTCATGCAGAACCACGGCTTCTTCGGCGCGGTCAACGGCATCGTCTCGCTCGCGGAACTCTATCACATTCCGCTCTGCATGCTGATCGCGTACCGGGGCCACTGGGGCGAGCCATACCCGTGGCACACGCGCGGCGGCATCGTCACCGAAGGCGTGCTTCGCGCGCTCGGAGTTCCGTTCGAGCACGCCCGCGACCCGATGAAAGTCGCGAAGCAGATCCGCGAGGCATGGACGTTCTCGCAGAGCTCCCTCTCTCCCGTCGCGCTCCTTCTCACGCGCGACCTGATGGAAGACTGATGGAGCGCGCCGGCTGCTTACACATGATTTATCCCGAGCTGGACGACAGGATCGTCGTCACGATCATGGGCGCTTGCGCACAGGAGCTCTACAACCTCGGCGACCGCGACAACTTCTTCTATCTGCAGCACGCAATGGGGCTGGCGTCGTCGATCGGCCTCGGGCTCGCGATGCACCTCCCCGCCGAGCGCGTGATCGTGCTCGACGGCGACGGGTCGGTCCTGATGAACCTCGGCACGTTCGTTACGCTGGCCCGTTATCGCCCGCGGAACCTGATCCACGTGGTCTTCGACAACGGGAGTCTGCTCTCGACGGGCGGGTTCGAATCGCAGACCGCAACGGGCGTCACCGACATCGCGGCTATCGCACGTGGCGCCGGCATCGAGCACGTGGCGACGGCGTCCACCACGATCGAGTTCGGCGAAGCGTTTCTTGCCGCACTGGAGTGCGAGGACTTGAGCGTGATCGTCGCGAAGGTCGCCGCCGTGGGCCCCGAGCACTACGGGATGGACCTCGAGCTCCCTGAAAACGCGTTCCGTTTCCGGCGCTGGATCCAGACGCGGAAGACCCGCGCACGATGATATCACGCCCGGCATACGACATTGACGCGTGGCGGCGCCGGATCCCGCTCCTCGCGTCGTGCATCCCGATGAACAACTGCTCACAGGCGCCGCAGACGGACGCGACGCGCGCCGCCGCCGAGCGTTATCTCGATTCGTGGAACCGGAGCGGGATGGACTGGGATGCATGGATGGCCGAGGTGGCACTCGCCAAGAATGCGTTCGCGAAGCTCATTGGCGCCGCGCCGTCAGACGTCGCGGTGTTCGGCTCCGTCTCCGCGGCTGCAAGCGCGGTCGCGAGCGCGCTCGATTTCGACGGCGACCGCCAACGCATCGTCGTGAGTGGGATGGAGTTCCCAGGCGTGGCTCATGTCTGGCTGGCACAGGGGCGCCGCGGCGCGCAGCTGTGTCGAGTACCGGTGCATGACAACGACCCGGACGATTACAACTCACTCATTGACCAGCGCACCGCGCTCGTGTCAGCGTGCCATGGATGGTACGTCAACGGATTCGTGCAGGATGTGGCGCGCATCGCGGCCCGCGCCCGCGCCGCCGGCGCGCTTTCGTTTGTCGATGCCTACCAGACGCTCGGCGCAGTGCCGGTGAACGTCCGCGACCTCGGCGTCGACTTCCTTGCGACGGGCACGCTCAAGTTCCTGATGGGTGTATCGGGGATTGCATTTCTTTACGTGCGGCCGGAGATCGTCGAGTCATTACACCCGACGGCAACGGGCTGGTTCGGCCGCGTCGATCCGTTCGCGTTCGACGCGCAAACGCTCGACTGGTCGCCTAACGCGAGCCGCTTCGACGCCGGGACGCCGGCGGTGGTCAACGCGTACATTGCGCGGGCCGGTATGGAGATCATCGACGAGGTGAACCCGGCGAGCATTCGCGCGTGGCACGAAGTGCTTGCCGGACGCATGATCGATGGCGGCCGCGCTCGCGGGCTCGTGCTGCATGGCACGGACGACGTCAGTCGGAAGACGGCGACAACCGCGTTCGTCGTGCCCGACTCGCACGCCGTCGAGGCGGCGATGCGCGCGCGCGGCGTGCTGCCATCCGCGCGCGGTCAGGTGATTCGCCTCGCGCCCCACTTCTACACCACGCTCGATGACGTCGACTGCGCGCTCGACACCCTCGCCGACGTCATCCGCGCCCGCTGAGCGCACCGCGGCGACGAGCCGCGAGACGTTCGCCTCCCGGCTCGGTGGGTTGCTGACCATCGTCGGCGTGTCCGTAGGGCTCGGCCACGTGTGGCGCTTTCCGTACATGGTCGGGAAGTTCGGCGGCGCCGCGTTCGTCCTCTTCTATGTGCTCGTGTCGGTGATCATCGGCGTCCCTGCGCTGATGGCCGAATTCGCGCTCGGCCGGAGCGGGCGGCGCGGACCCGTGGGCGCGTTCGAGCGCGGCGGCTTGCCATATGGACGTTATGTCGGGTGGTTCCTCTTTTTCGTGGTGACAGCGGCCACCGGCTACTACTCGGCCGTCATCGGCTGGGTGCTCTGGTACACGGTGGGTCAGATCGCGATGCTCGCACAGGTTCGTTTTGACGCCGCCGCGATTCTCCCGCCCAGCCATGGATTTGTGCTCCGGTCGTTCCTGCTCCAGCTCTCCTGCACCGCAGTCGTGCTCCTCGCTTGCGCGGCCGTGCTCGTGAAGGGCGTGCGGAAGGGCATCGAGGTCGTGAGCACTATCGTGCTGCCGGCGATGACCGTCGTCACCCTCGCCGTCATGGTACGAACGCTCACGCTGCCCAATGCGTGGCGAGGCGTACAGTGGTACCTGCTCGAGTTCCGCTTCCATGATCTCTCGGCGAACGTGATGGCCGCGGCCATCGGGCACGCGATCTTTGCGCTATCGTTAGGCGGGACGTTCATGGTCGTATATGGGTCGTACCTGCACGCCGACGAGCGGCTCGCGCGTCCCGCGGTGTGGACCGTCATCGGCGACACCGGGTCGTCGCTCATCGCCGGCCTTGCCATTATACCAGCCGTGTTCGCATTCGGGCTCTCGCCCGCCGCGGGGCCTGGGTTGATCTTCGACACGCTGCCGAAGGTGTTCGCGGCGATGCCGGCAGGCTGGCTGTTCGGCGCGTTGTTTTTCCTCAGCCTCGTCGGAGCGGGCTACCTCTCCGACATCGGCGCGCTGGAGGTGCTGGTGGCCGGGCTCACCGACAACACGCGGCTCTCGCGTGCGAACGCGGTGTGGGTGATGTCGGCCGCGTGCTTCATCCTCTCGATCCCGCCCAGCATCAACATGTCCATCTTCGTGCCGTGGGACCTCACGTTCGGCTCCGGCATGCAGACACTCGGCTCGCTACTCGCGGTGGTGACCGTCGGCTGGTGCCTGAGCCGCGCCGCGGCGCTCGCGGAGCTGTTCCGCGCCGGCGAGACGCCGGTACCGATGTGGATGTTCTACTGGATCCGCTTCGGGATACCGCTCATCATCGTGGGCGTCGGCGTGTACTGGCTGCAAGGGCTTAGGGGCTAGGGGCTAGGGGCTAGGGGCTAGGGCCTAGGGCGTAGGGGCTAGGGGGCTAGGGGCTAGGGCCGGCGATGACCATCTTTGCGCCTGGTCCTAGCCCCTAGTCCCTAGACCCTAGCCCCTCTCCAACATGTCCGTGCTCACTGAGCTCATCGCCGCGCTCGACCGCGGCACGCTGAAGGTCGTGGATCTCACCCAGCCGCTCGGCCCAGACACGCCCGTGATCGGGCTGCCGCCGATGTTCGCGCCATCGCCCGGCGTCTCGATGGACGTCATCTCGCGCTACGACGACCAGGGGCCGGCGTGGTACTGGAACACCATAACGATGGGCGAGCACACCGGCACGCACTTCGACGCGCCCGTGCACTGGGTCACGGGAAAGGACCTGCCCGACAACCGGTGTGACACGATCTCGCCGCGGCGGTTCATCGGCCCGGCGTGCGTGATCGACGTGACCGCCGAGGTCGCGGGCAACGAGGACTTCCTCTTGATGCCGGACCATGTGACCGCCTGGGAACGCAAGAACGGCCGCATCGCGCCTCACGCGTGGGTGCTGCTCCGTACCGACTGGAGCAAGCGCACCGATCGTGAGCGTTTTCTCAATGTGACGCCGGAGGGTCCGCACAGCCCGGGCTTTCACCGGAGCACGTCCGAGCTGCTGGCGAAGGAGCGCGACATTCTCGGCGTGGGCGTGGAGACGGTGGGCACCGACGCCGGGCAGGCCGGCCGGTTCGACCCGCCGTTCCCGAACCACGCGACGATGCACGGCAATGGAAAGTTCGGGCTGGCCAGCCTGTGCAACCTCGACCAGCTGCCGGCGACCGGCGCCGTGGTGATCGCGGCGCCGCTCAAGATCGTGGACGGAAGCGGTAGTCCATTGCGCGTGCTGGCGATTGCGCCTGCATAACGGATACACGCTCTTCACATGACCGTCTTAACCAGCTTCCGCTGCACAATCGCTCCACGAACCTGCGAATCCTGAAGCTTGTTGAACGCCGGGAGCGGCTGGAGCTCCACCGCGTGACGTGAACGAGGGTCTCTCCGGACTGGTCGACACGGAGGATCTCGACAAGCCCGCGGACGACGACAAAACAGGACGCATGCGTCTCGCCGGACTCCATCAACGTTTCACCTCGCTTCATCGACCGTCGTGCCAACTCACCTCGGCGCGTCACGACCGTCAGGGTCGCCCCGATTTCCACTTCAAACACTTGTCTCCGAAGAATTAAACACGGCCCGCGGCCCTCGGCTAAAAGCTCGTAGATCAGAAGTTGCGAAATGTCCCGTTTCCAACGGCAGCGGGCGCCAGCGGCGCATGACACTTACACCGGGACCCCCTCCGACGTCTCGCGCGACGCCGCGCCTGCGCGTTGTTGGTTGTGGTGGGGTTCACTGTGGGGTGGAGGGACTCGTTATGCAGCAGATGTGGAAGCGGTATGCATGCCTTGCTGGGCCGGTGCTCGTGGCGGTGATGGCGTGCAGCACGGCGGAAAGCCCGATGGGGCCTACCCGGCGTCCCACTCTCCTCCCGAGCGGGGAGGGCATCCGCGCGAGCGTGAGCCCGGATGGGGAGCCGATGGCGTTCGATCCTGAGAACGGAGTGTGGTACACCTTGCAGGAAGAGTATAATCGCATCAAGGTGACTCTGAGCGACGGGACGCTCCGCGCGATCCTGCTCGATGACGACCAAGTGCGGGCCGATGCGGCAAACGTCTTTTACGATGTCGTTGAAGATGGGGCTACCTACGTTGAGTCAATGCTCAACAACAATCCGCCCCCCGACACGACGTGCGGGGCGGGGAGGGACCCGTCATCCTGCGGCGGGACCGCGCGCATCCCAGTCGGGGCGCCGTCGCTCGCGCGGTCGCCTGGGGCGCTCGCCGCGCCAGTAGCCGGGCCACGCCCATCGGGTCGTCCCGCCTTCAGCGTCGGACTCGGTACGTCCCGGCCGCCCGGGCGGGCGCGCCCGGCCGGTTTCCGCCCCTCGCCCCTCCATAAGCCGTGGCGCTTCACGCGCGTCGCGCATCATCCTGTCTCTCGGACGTCGCCACCGTCCCTCGCGCATGGCGCCCCGACGTTGGGAGCCCTCTCTGCGGCGCAACCTGTCCCGCTCGTGCTCGGCGACCCGGCTCCGGGCGACGGCCTCTGGCCTGCCGGGCTCCCGACGCGCGAGATCACGTCCATTATCGATGGCATGCAAGGCCCCGACCCAAGCTGTTTAGACATCGCAAACGAGCTTTATCGCATGGTCCACCAGACCCGAAGCGACATGACGGACTACTTTCATACGTTGCGCGATGTCGTCTTTGGCATGCCGACCGTCTCGCTACCCGTGGCAATGATGAACGACGCCGCCGACGTGACGATTGGCTGGGAGCTTGGCGGGACCGCGGCAGCCGGCGCGATCAGTGAGGCCGGCGCGACGAAGATGCGGTCACAGATTTATCTCAACTTTCTGGCCTTGGAGTACAAGGCCTTCGGCTGTTGGAACAACTCGTGGCCGGATGCCCCCGCGCAGGGGCCGATGCAAATATCGTCGGCCGGGAATTACACCTGCAGCAATGATAGCTACGAGGTCGTCGATGACAACACGGGGGCCGATTACACCGTGACCGTGTACGATTGTGAGTATGCGATTTGAAGAATGACGGTTGAACAAAACCTAAACACTGCGGCGGCGATGCCATGATGGCTTCTCTTCGTTGTTCCAGTCGCGCGGCGTGGCGGGCCGCGCGCGCGTGGCGCCGATCGTGGATCGTCGCCGTCCTCGCACTGCTCATCGGCACCGGGCGTGTGGCCGCGCAAGCGGACAGTGCGATTATTCTCGTGCTCCCGTCCCTCGGCCGCGCGACGACGTGTAGTACCTCGGTAGACCGAGGCGTGGTCACGGTCAGCCTGGACGTGAACGCTGGTCCCTTGGGGGATGCACGGAAGGTAGCGGGCACCTTTGATAGCACGGGACGCCCCTTAACTCTCCTCGACGTCGCGACGCGCGCCCAAAGGCCGATGATCGAATCAGCGGCGGTGCGGTTCGATAGCAGCGGGCGGGCGGTCGGGGGGGTCGGACAGTCCTACACCCCGGCCGACTTTACCAGAGACTCAACGGGCGCGTGGCAGCATCGGGCCGACCGCCCGTCGTTTCGTCGGTTGACGCGCACGCAATTCACCCAAGCCGAGCAGGTGAGCGCGTGGCTCTGGCAGCGAGCGTGCCGCCCGACCGCGCGCCGGATGCCAGGGCGATGATGCGGATTGCGGGCCTGCTCTACGTCGTCGTCGGCGGCGTGTTCGTCGCCTGTCTCGTGGCGCTCGCGAGCGGCGTTTCGTGGGCGACGCTCGCGCGTGGTCGCGCGCCAGGTGGACCGCTCGCGCCGCGTCGCCGCGCGCTGGTGGTGGTGGTGGCCGTGGCCCGCCTGCTGGTGATGGGCCTCGTCGCGACGCGCGCTGGGCTCCTGGGGCCGACGCGTCTCCTCGCGCCAGGGCCGTCCCTGTGGATCATCGGCGTGATCGATCTCGCGGCCGCCGTGAGCTACGGCCGCACGTCGGATTGGGTCGGGCGCCGTCTCTGGGCTCCATTGTGCGCACTGCTCGCGGCCCTTATGGCGGTCGTCCTGCTCACCCGGTGACGCGCGTGCCTGCCTGCGTCGTGCCCAAAGAACAACGAGCGGCGGGATGATCTCCGCCGCTCGTTAGGCTTCGTTCTTCATGTGCGCCGTGCCGCCCGCCAGCCTAACGACAAGATTTCAGTTGGACGCGAATCTTCTCCGAGCCGTATCGCGCCATGAGTCCAACGACGAGGCCACCGGCCATGGGCACCACGATTGCCCAGCCGCCGAGCGCGTTGCGAGCAGGCGAGACAAGCGTCCCCGCGAATTGGTGATAGTAGACGAGATTCGTGATCGCGCCGATCAACCAGACGAGGGTATAGGCGACACCAGCGCCGATAGCGCCGACGACGAGCGCCATGAGCGTGAGACGCAGTAGCCGCAGATCGGTCGTGAAGTCCCCGAGGCGGGAACTGGCCGGCTGCGGAGTCGCGGTGGCGTCTCGGAAGGGTTTCTCCGATCGAGTTCGCCGAGTGTGCAACCCGCGCGCGATCCTCGTGCGTCCTCCCGACGTAGTGGGACGGACATCGCCCGTCCCATCGGCAATCTATATGGGTGACCTATGGAAATACGAGGGCGCGAAACGCCAAAGTCTTGGCGCGTTGACTAGTCGGCGCGCAGAGCGATCGACGGGTCGAGCCGCGACGCGCGCCGCGCCGGAACCCAGCTCGCCACGAATGCAGCTACAAACAACGCGGCCGCCGCGCCCAGCATCACCGGGGCGTCGGCCGGTTTCACATCGGCGAGCGACGACTGCAGACCGCGTGCGAGCACAAACGACGACGCCGCGCCGAGCACGACACCGATCAACGCGTCCGTCAGTGCTTGCCGAGTGACGAGCAGCCGCACGTCGCGCGAATCCGCGCCGAGCGCCAGCCGCACGCCGATCTCGCGCGTACGCAGCCCGACGAGATACGAGATCACGCCGTAGATTCCGAATCCGCCCATCACCGTAGCGACGAGCGCCGCGATCGCGAGCAGCAGACTGATGAATGACGTTCGCGCCGTCGCCGCGGCTAGCAACTCCCGCAGCGGCATCACGCGATACAACGGCAGCGCGGGATCGATCGCGTTGATGGCGCTTCTTACCGGCCGCGCGATAGCCGACGCATCAGCGGACGATCGCACGACGAAGGCGAGGTTGCGCGGCATCCATGGCTTTCCCGCCGCATTCAGTGTCACGAGTGGGCTGTACACCTCGGCCGTCGCCGGCTGATCGAGTCCCGCTCCGTGCACGTCGCCGACCACGCCGACGATTGTCTTCCAGGGATCGAGCGCGTTCATCTTGATACGCTTCCCGATCGCGGTCGTCGGGCTGCGCCAAAAACGAACGGCGAACGCCGAGCTCACGACGAGCTCCGGCGGCCCTTTCGACGGCGCACCGTTCGCCTCGGGTGCCTCGAACAGCCGGCCGGCGACGACGGAAATTCCCATCGCTTTGAAGTAGCCGGGAGTCGCGAAGTTGATCTGATGCAGGCTCGGAATCTCTCCCGTTCGCAGGGGGTGGTCCTCGACGAAGACCGCGCTGTCCTGTGCAGCCTCGGCGTCGAGCGGCAGTTTCGTTATCACGCCGGTCGCACTCACCCCGGGAATCGCGTCAATCGCATTGAGCGCACGAACGATCATCTCCGCGCCGTCGCGCGTCGCCGGATAGGTCGCGTCGGGAAGCGCGATGCGAAACGCCACCGCGTGCTCCGCCTTGAACCCCGAATCGACCGCGCGGAGCCGCGCGAAGGTCCGCGCGAACAGGCCTGCACCGAAGACGAGCACCATCGCCAGCGCGACCTGCGCGACCACCAACGCACGACGCGCCCGATTGCGGGAGCGACCGTTGGTCGCGGACCGGCCGCTCGAAGCGAGCACCGAGGCGAGAGACATCCCGTTCAGGCGCAACAGCGGCAATGCACTGACGACGAGCGCCGCGAGCGCCGCGACCGCGGCCGTCAGCGCGATGACGAATCCATCAACGCGCACTTCGCTCAATCGGGGAATCGCCGCCGCGGCGTCGATCGACTGGAGCGAGCGAACTCCGATCACGGCAAGTCCGAGCCCGAGCATTCCCCCGAGCGCCGAGATGACCATCGCCTCCGACAACAATTCCGCGAGCAATCGTATACGCGCCGCCCCCAGTGCGCTGCGCACCGCGAGCTCGCGCTCGCGCGACTCGGCGCGCGCCAGAAACAGATTCGACACGTTCGCGCACGCGATGACGAGCAGCAGCCCGACGGCGCCGAACACGATCCATAACACATGTCCGACGTCGCCGACGACGACGTCGCGCAACGGGCGCACCACCGCCTTCATGTGCGTCGCCTCGATCGCGCCCGCCGTCAATCTGCCGGGGAAAACCTCCGGCACGCGTGGCAGCAGTCGCTGCAGATCCGTCGTCGCCGATGCGAGCGAGACGCCGTCGCGCAATCGCGCGACGACACGGTAATCGAACGCAGCCGACTTCGTATTTGCGGCGTCGAGCTGAAGCGGAATCCACAACAGCGCGTCCGCGGTTGGAAACTCGAAATCGGGAGGCATCACACCAACGATCTGCCGCATCACGCCGTCGACGAGCAATGACGCGTCGATGGCGCGCGGATCGGCGCCAAACTGTCGCCTCCAAAGACGATGGCTGAGCACGACGATCTTGGGCGCGCCCGGATCCACGTCCGCTTCCGTCATTCCGCGGCCTAACGCCGGAACCGCGCGCAGCGCGCGAAAGACACTTGCCGTCGCAAGGGCTCCATTCACGCGCTCGGCTCTGCCGGCTTCCGCGCTCGAGGGCATCGAAACGTTCGCCGATGTCGCCCGATAGGCGCCGACATCGGTGAAGACCCGATTCTCGCGGCGATACAACAGGTACGTCGCGTCGGACTGATCGACGTGAAGCGGGCCGGAGACGTCCAGTACGTGCGAGAGATCGACGAGACGATCGGCGTGGTCAAAGGGCATCGGCCGCAGGAGCACACTGTCAACGAGTGTGAACACGGCCGCGGTGCCGCCGATGCCGAGCATCAGCGTGACAACGGCGGCGAGCGTGAATGTTTTCGCGCGCAGCAGGCGACGGATGGCATGTCGGATCATGATTCGATGTTATGGTCGCCGCGCGCCAAAGTCAGTGTCTCCAACGTGAGAATTGCTATGGCTCCATCGAGGCGACGTACGCGGCCAGGTTCACAATGTCCTCATCAGTCAACTTCATCACGACCGCCTTCATCGCAATAGCGTTCTTCCCGTCGCGCGTGCCGCTCTTGAAATCGTAGAGCTGGCGTGCTGTTGCGGTCGGCGAGTGACTGGCGATGCGCGGGAACACGTCTCCCATGCCTTGCAGACCTTCGCCGTGACATGAAGCGCATGGCGTGGTCTTGCCATTACCGCCGGTCTTCGCAAGCGCCTCGCCCTTCCTGATGCTGCCCGTGGGCACGTATGCGACGAAGCCGGAGCTCGGATCGCGCAGCTCGGTGCGTTCAAAGTCTTCGGGAACTTCGATGATGCGCATACCAATTGGCTCCGTGGCTCCGCTCGGATCGACCTGCTGCACGGCGTGAGCAGCCGGATGAGTGATCGGTGCCATGTCTGTCTCCACGATCCGCAGCTTCTTCACCGGCTTGATGGAGTGGAAGTACTCTGCGGCCTGACGAGCTTCGTCCAGCGTCACACCTTTCGCGATCGCGACCATCAGCGCAAGCGGCGCAGCCGGAATCGACGCGTGCCGTTTGTCGTTCTTCATATCGACGATCTGTTGCACGATGTACTCGACAGGCAGGTCACGAAGATCGCCCGTATCCGGTTTGCCGCTTCCGTCGATGAGGTGGCACTGGCCGCACGCGTTATACGCGCCAGCTCTCCCCTCGATCACCGGCGCCGGCGGCGCCGGATGCCGGTCAGGAAACCAGTCGATCGTGGCAGGGCTGCCATTGATTTGTGTGAGGGTGAATGCCTGCTTGCTCCCAAGGACGTGGAAGAGCGTTCCGTCTTCCTTTCGTGTGTCGGGAATCCCGCGAGGGTACGGCCAGGCGGGATAGTCGGTGCGGCCAAGATTCGCAGGCGGACCGTAGTTCGGCTTCGGCGCGGCTGAGGGCTTGGCAGCATGCCGCGTGCATGAACCAAAGAGGACTGCGACCGCGCAGGCGCATCCCAGCAGTACGAATGGCCTAACAGAAGACATGATTCTGCACATAATCCGCAAAGGATAACAAACGTTAAGATGTGTAGCTGAATTGGCGGATGAAGTCCTCGAAGCGCGCACCCGGCTATCGCCAACCGAGCGCGGGCGCGACGTGCGTCAGGATCGACTCGAGCACGTGCGCGTTGTATTCGACGCCGAGCGTGTTCGGCACCGTCAGAAGGAGCGTATCCGCTTCGGCGATAGCCTCATCCCCTCTCAGCTCTTCGACCAACACGTCTGGCTCGGCAGCATAGGACCGACCAAACACGGCCCGCATGTTATCGATGACGCCCACCTGATCGCTGCGTTCATCGCCACCGAAGTAGGCGCGGTCGCGATCGTTCGTCAACGCGAAGATCGATCGCGACACCGAGACGCGCGGCTCGCGTGTATGCCCGGCCTCGCTCCAGGCTTTCCGGAAAACGCGGATCTGACGCGCCTGCTGGACGTGAAAGGGCTCGCCCGATTCGTCCGCCTTGAGCGTGGAGCTCTGCAGATTCATCCCATGCTGCGCCGCCCAAATCGCAGTCGCATTGGAGGCTGAGCCCCACCAGATGCGATCGCGCAGTCCCGGTGAATGCGGCTCGAGCCGAAGGAGCCCGGGTGGGTTCGGGAACATCGGTCTCGGGTTGGGCCGGGCGAACCCATTCCCTTTCAGCAGTTCGAGAAACACCTCGGCATGACGACGGCCCAGGTCCGCATCCGTTCCGCCTTCTGGCGGCGCGTAGCCGAAGTGACGCCAACCTTCGATGACCTGCTCCGGCGAGCCGCGGCTGATCCCAAGCTGGAGCCGGCCGTTGCTGATCACATCGGCCGCCCCCGCATCTTCGACCATGTAGAACGGATTCTCGTAGCGCATGTCGATCACGGCCGTTCCGATCTCGACGCGGCTGGTCCTGGCGCCGACGGCCGCAAGAAGCGGGAAGGGAGACGCGAGTTGCTGGGCAAAGTGATGGACGCGAAAGTATGCGCCATCCGCACCGAGCTCCTCGGCCGCCACAGCCAGCTCGATCGACTGCTGGAGAACATCGCGCGCGGAGCGCGCGGCGGATTGGCGCGACGCAGTCCAATGACCAAAGGATAGAAAGCCGATCTTCTTCATGCACCCAAGACTGCTGGACTCGACGTCGCCGACGGAACTATGACTGAGCGTTGAGTATACGTTAAAACGCCGTGCCAGGTTGACACGTGCTCTCACCAGGCCGACGATCGCCGAGCTGCGAGAGCCGGGGTTGACTGCTCTCCATACCCGATCCTTTAGACGAACCGATATGCGAGGGTGACTGCTTGCGCAATCGGACGGTTCAGCAATGACGTTCAAACATCCCATCGACAGAGAGGACCGGTGACAATGCAACGCTCTCGCTCGCGTTTGGCACTCTTCGGACTTGCCGCGATGCTCGCCAGTTGTTCATCCGAGCCAACGTCGCCGGGAGGCAACACGATTCGATTGACGGCGGCGCAGGCCGACCTCCTGGTCAGTCGGATCGGCCAGGTGGTCACGGCCACACCGGAGCTCGGGTGGCTCACCGACTCCGTCAATGTGATTCTTGGTGCTGGCGCGGCGGCGAGTTCCGTGAGTGTCGAGACGACGCTCACCAGCGATCCGTTCTACGCGGTGGGCCTCGAGCGCCGCTTCGTGGGATCGGGTATCAGCTTCACCACCCTGACATTCATTGCCTTCGATAGTCCGGACAATCCCACCAATTTCATCTTTGTTAATGGCTACGCGCCGTCGGCGACGACAGTGCCGCCCGAGTCAGTGAGCGGGAACTTCACCGCTG
This sequence comes from Gemmatimonadaceae bacterium, assembly GCA_036496605.1. Taxonomy (NCBI): domain Bacteria; kingdom Pseudomonadati; phylum Gemmatimonadota; class Gemmatimonadia; order Gemmatimonadales; family Gemmatimonadaceae; species Gemmatimonadaceae bacterium. Next base: position 54,046 of record DASXKV010000015.1, read on the forward strand.
CAGTAAACCAGGAACTGTCCGGGTACGCCTTTCACCTTTCGGGTAATCAGGTAACGACGTGGCATTCGTCCGCTGGCTCCGCCACGTTAGCGTCAGCGGGGACGAGTGGAGCATGCGCTCATTTCCAGGCGACTGGTGTCCAGTGCAGCGATGCGAGCCTGAGCGCCTCATTCACGATGGACGCTGGCGCCGACACAGCTGGTACAGTCATTTCGCACCGAACGGCGACGATGTCAGCGGCCACGGTGGCCGGAGTTCGTCTGACCTTCACGCCGTGAGGTGAAGTGTGCGCCGGCTATTGCTCATGTCGTCTCTGATCGCGAGCACGCTGTCGGCGACCGGTGATCCTTTCGTCGGCAAATGGAAGTTCAGTCCGGACAAAAGCACCCTCATCGATCAGATGCGAGTCGAGCTGGCTGGGCCGAATAAGTACTCGCTCAACTTCGGCGGTGGCGTGGAGAACGTCGTCGCGGACGGCACGGATCAACCGGGCCTCGATGGAACAACCGTCTCCATCACCATCGACGCGCCAGACAGCTGGAAGATCGTTCGCAGGCTCAATGGTCGCCTGCTCGTCATCGGCATGTGGAAGCTTTCCGCGGATGGCAAGACTCTCCGCGATCACTTCACACAATATTCCACCGCTGGTGCGCCCTCTAGCACCGACGACGTGTATGAGCGGGCCGCGGGGACTTCAGGCTTCACGGGAAGCTGGGAAACGAGCCTGAAAATAGGAGTCTTCGAACTCCAGATCGGACCGTGGAAGCGTGACGGGCTTGCACTTGTAAACATTGGCGACGCGCACCGGACGCAAAGACTCAGATTCGATGGCAACGATTATCCGCTCACGGGTCCAAATCTGATGGCAGGTACAGTGTCGTCGGGACGCCGGCTCGACGAGCGAACGTTGGAAATTACAGAGAAGATCCAAGGCAAGGTCAGCGACACGCGGCGGATCACGCTCTCTGCCGATCATAAGACACTAACGATGACGGTGTCTCCCGTGGGTCGAAGCAAACCAAACATCCTCGTCTTCGAGCGGGCGTAAGACTTTCGTGGCTCCTGAAGTCGAGCTCGTGCCCCGTTCTGTCACTCGGGCGCGTTAGGCGCAAACCTCGAGCGCGGCTATCCGCCGTCGCGCATCGCACCAACGGGATCGATTCGCGCCGCGCGCCAGGCCGGCAGGAAGGTCGCGATGCCGGCCGCCACTGCCACGCCGAGGACCGCACCAGCCAGCGTCGCCGGATCGAGCGGCGCGACACCGAAGACCATCGCCCGCAGCTGGCGCTGCGCAATGACCGCCATGAGCAGTCCGCCGGCGGCGCCGCCGGCGAGCAACCAGGCGACGCGCGTCGCCAACTCCCACACGACGCGACTCGGCTCGGCGCCGAGCGCGATGCGGATCCCGATCTCGCGCCGGCGCGTCGTCACCGCGAGGGCGACGAGACCGTACAGGCCGATCACCGCCAGTATCACCGCCGCGAGGCCGAACGCGGAGATGAGGCTGGTCTGGAGCCGCGTCTCGTCGATCGTCGCGTCGAGATTGTCGTCGAGCGTCATGAGCCCGAACAGCGCGCGCGTCGGTTCCAGTCGCCTAACGGTGGCGCGGATCGCGCCGACGAGCGCGCGCGGATCGCCGCCGCTGCGAACGACGTACTCCGGATCCGGCCAGTCGCCCGGCCCGAGACACATGTAGACGTACGGCACCGCAGGCGCGCGCAGGTTGTCCTCGCGAATGTCGTCGACGACCCCGATGATCTCCGTATTCGGCGCGTCCGGGCGATCCTGCTCCCAGCGCAGAAAGCGACCGACGACACCGCGGCCATCGGCGTAGGTGGTGACGAAGCGCCGGTTGACCAGCACCTTGGGGCCGCCGTTGCGCACGACGGCGAGGTCGGGGCAGGTCGTGCCGGCGACGAGCGGCGCAGCGAGCGCGGAGAAGTAGCCACTGGTGACACTCCGCTCGCCGATGGTGAGCAAACTCTCATCACCGGTCCCAGTGGTGGTGAGGTCCTGGAGGTGGACGCGGTAGCGGATCGTCGCGTTCGACGCAGGAAGGAAGTTCGCGAAACCGACGCCGGTGACGCCCGGAAGATTCGCCAGCGCGCCGAGGAGATCACGCTGCATTCGTCCAACCGCGGCACGGTCCTCGTCCCATGCGGCGCCGACGTGGAAGGTGACGCTGTGCGACGCGTCGAACCCCGGATTCTCGTGCGTGAGGTTGTAGTAGCTCCGAAGCATCAGCGCGGTACTGCACAAGAGCAGCGTCGCTATGGCAATCTGGCCGGCGACGAGCACACCCTGTCCGCGCCACGCTGACGATGTTCCGCGGCCCGCTCGCGAAATCGCCGCCGCGATGGCGCCGCGTGTCGCACGCCACGCCGGGAGCGCACCGCAGGCCAGCGCTGCCCCGACTCCGCACAGCGACGCGATCGCGAGCGCTCGCCAGTCGACACCGATGCCGGTCGACCGTGGGAGCGATGCGAGCCGCGCCGACCCCACGCGCAGGAGCACGACGTCCGCGGCGACCGCGAGCACGATCGCCATGGCGGCAATGATTAAAACTTCCTGAACGATCCCCGCGACGACCTGACCGCGCGTCGCGCCGAGGAAGCCCCGGATCGCCAGCTCGTGCTCTCGCTGCTGGAGCTGGGCGAGCATCAGGCCGGCCGTATTGGCGACGGCGATCAGCAGCAGCATCGCCACGGAGCCGAGGACGAAGAGGAGCGGCTGGCGGACGTCGCCGACGCGCGAGCTCGCGAGGTCGGTCACCTGCGCGGACCAATTCTTGTCCGTGGCGGGGAACTCCTCCCCGAGCTCCGCCTGCACACGCGCGAGGTCCCGCTGGGCAGCGGCGATGGTGACGCCGGGCTTCATGCGTCCGACGCCGGTGAGAAAGCGCGCGTCGCGCGTGGCGAGCATGCGGGGCCAGGGCTGCGCCGGGATCCAGAGGTCGATCCCGTTAGGCGCGAAGTCCCGAGGCATCACGCCGACGATCGGATAGCTCTGACCCGCGAGGAGGAGACGTCGGCCGAGCACGTCCTGGCGACGCTGATACCGGCGCTCCCAGAGATGATCACTGATGACCGCAGCTGCCGGGCCGCCGGCGACCTCCTCGTTGGGCGTGAAGGTCCGGCCGACTGTAGGGCGCACGCCGTACACCGCGAAGAATCGGGCCGACGTCCGCCGCGAGGCGAGTCGCTCCGGAACGTCGCCGCTCGTCTCGGTGACGTTCTCGGCGTAGCTCCCGGAGATTGACACGAAGGTTCGATTACGGCGGTTCCAATCCTCGAGGCGGCCCGGAGCGAGCAGGCCAGTTGCCTCGCTCTTGGCGGAATTGGCCTCCATGACGAGGACGAGACGGTCGGGCTCGGGGTAGGGAAGGGGCTTGAGGACCGTCGCGTCGACGATGGAGAATACGCCGGTCGTCGCTGCGATCCCGGCGCCAAGGACGACGATGGCCGCGATGGCGAATCCGGGGCGGCGGACGAGTGATCGCACGGCCTGCTTCCAGGGTCGGATCATCGTGAGTCGAGGTCAACGGTGAGTGGCGACTGCGTCAGCTGCATCCATCAGACAATGCCAAAGGCCGGTGCGTTGTGTTCAAGAAGGTGTCCACGACAATCTGATCGCCGATTGAAAACGAATTCGTGATTCAATAGGCTCAAAGCGGTGGGATTAGAAATCGCGGCGCGACAAGCGCGACAACGCCGCTCCCACAACGCAGACGGCAAAGAGGCCGGCGTAGAGCAGGGCTTGGTTGCTCGGAATCGAGACGTTCGCAAACGGCGAAAAGGACAGTGATCCCGCCAGCGGTGTTTGCATCTCGAACGCCGCTCGGCGCCACAGCGATTCGCTCGGCATCAGCAGGCTCGTGACTACACCGAGCGTCACGATGTGCTCACTCTGCGAAAAGCCACTCACCTGCTCGAGCCAACCTCCCATGAACGCCACGGCTTGTAACCCAAGCGCGAGCACGCCCACCGTGAGCGTCGTGAATCGCGTCCCCAGGTAGAACGTCACCGCCAACACGAGCACGCACTCACCGCTCATGAGCAAGAATCCGCGAACAGGATGCTCGGGTAACACACCGGTGGCCGCGTACGCGACGGCGATGGTTCCACAAAAGGTGAGCGCAACGAAGGCAATGATCATCGCCACGAAGCCGACGAACTTGCCACCCAGAATCTGCCAACGCGCGATCGGTTTCGTCGCGATTGCCTGGATCGTTCCGGACGTGATCTCGCCGGCGATGGTGTCGATCGATGTCAGGATCGTCATCACCACGGCCAGCAGATCGCACGTGTACAATCCCACCATGAGCATGCCGCTCTCGACCTGGTATCGCACGAAGGGCGACATCGGCCGACTCTGGAATTCAAGAACTTGTAATCGGAGCGCGATGGCGAAGATTGCCAGGAGTATCGCCGCAGCCGCGAGGGCGGTCCACAGAATTCGTCGGCGAGCGGCCTCGCGAAAAGTGACGCCCGCCATGATCCAGAGCGGTCTCACAAACCTCGGTCCTCTCCGACGAGTTGCATGAATGTTTCTTCCAACGACGTGGGTGCCGGAGAGAACTCAAAGACCTCGGCGCCGCTCAGCGCCAGCCGACGCACTATCTCCGGGAGAACGTCCTCTGACGAGACGTCAAAGGTGTATTCATCCACCTGCGCGCTCGGACGAATCGGCGAGGTTACGTACACGGCGAGATGATCGAAAATCGCAGGTGGCATGTTCCGGGCTCGGAGGCGTATCCGGCGCTCGCTTCCGTTGCCGGATGCGGTGAGCTCCCGACTTGCGACGATCTCGCCGTTATTAATGAACGCGACACGGTCGCACGTCACTTCGATCTCGCTCAAGAGATGCGAATTGAGGAAGACGGTCACTCCGCGGTCGCGTTGACCACGGATGATGTCTCTCACCAATCGTCGTCCCATGGGATCGAGTCCCGAGGTCGGCTCGTCGAGGAACAGGATGCGCGGTTCGTGCATCAGCGCCTGCGCGAGTCCGAGTCGCTGCAACATGCCCTTCGAGAATCCGCGCAGACGGCGACGCGCGTGCGCCGCGATGCCGACGAGCTCCAGCACTTCGGGTGCTCTCCCTCGGGCGCTCGCGGTTGTCATCCCGGCGAGCCGCCCATGAAGCTCGAGTAGCTCGCTTGCCGTCAGCCACTCGTAGAACCGAAAGTCCTCCGGCAGGAAACCGATTTGACGCCGGACCTCGACGTCTCCGATGGGAGCGCCGAGCACCGTTCCGCTGCCGGCCGTCGGCCTAACGAGTCCGAGCAGCATCTTGATCGACGTACTTTTTCCTGCGCCGTTAGGGCCGAGGAATCCGAAGATCTCACCTTCGCGTACACGCAGCGTCAGGTTGCGGACGGCGATCTGATGGCCGAACGCCTTGCGCAGGCTGTGCGTCTCGATTGCGACTGCCTCACGCATCAGTTCACCGAAGCGGCGAGCGAGGCGGCGTCGGCAGAGCTTCCATAACCGGTGATCGTGAACACGATGCCGTCGCTGAGCCACGCCAGCACGTAGGTTGGTCCTCGGCGGCCCCCAGTGATCATGAGCATTGCCGGTGCGCCACCCACCGAGGTGAGCACGTACGATCGCATGAATCTCGGTGGGGCGATCGTCACCGCGGCCGGCCAGCCGAAGAGTCTTCGGAAGTCGCGTGATTGATTTGGGCTCATTCCGGACAGCTCCAAGGCAACCGTCATGACTGCTGCGGTATCGAGTGCTGGAGGCACCGTGATAGCCGCGAGCGGGGTCTCCGTGAGCACGATGCAATTGCCATTGTCAGTGGATGGCGGTGGCGGCCCCTGTATTTGAGCTTGAATCGTGTTGGCGACCGGTGCGGGACAGTTCCCAAACTCGGCGCGCACGCTACGCGGCGTCATGAGCGAGATCGGCGCGTTATCGAGCGAAGAGGGCAGGGAAGTCCGCGGAAAACCGGCTTCGGCGAGTAGTGTGCGCAGCTGGTCGCCTCGCACACGGGTCTCGACGCGATGCGCTCCGGTCACGAGGAGCTTGGCCGCATCGCTGCGACCGTGCAGAGTGCGAACGCGAAAACCGGCGACGCGACTCGCTTCGACAACGTCTCTCATCGCGGTGTCTGGTTCATCGCGGAAGACAGTCGTGGACTCTGCAACGATGCCGGCGACGACATCTTGCAGTTGTCGAGTGTTCGAGCCGCCGACCGTGGTCACCGCCGCGTTCACCGCTGCCGGTCGCGCGGTGCGGAGCGACGCGATGAACCGACTTCCGATTGACTGGTTCTGAACACGCAACGCGAGCGTGCCAACAACCACCACGAGGACCGCAAGGCGCCCGACGCCACGACGCCAGCCACCGCGTGATACCGTTCCGCTGATCATGGCGCGAGCACCGCCCTGCCTCGTGTAACGGGAGATTGTCCAGCATTTGTATCTAGTCGCGGGAAGCTGTCACCACGATGACAGCGAGTACTTTTCGGTGGCGACACCCCATTAGCCCGTGCGAACGCAGCTCCGCCACAGCGCGGGCCCGAAATTCTCGAATCGTTAAGTCTCCACAAAGCACAACGCTGTCGCAGCAGGGGAAGGAAGACATCAATGACTGATTCTATTCGGCGACGACCGTCGCTTGCCGAGCGTGGGCGCCAATTCCTCGTGGCGAGGTTCAACCGAAAGTCGCAGCTCGGCATCGGCCTCACGGCGGCCGTGGTCGTCTGTGCTCTCGCCATCTGGGCGTTTAGCGGTCTGCTGGATGCGATTCTCGACAACGATGCGCTCGTGCGCTGGGACGCCATCGTCGAAGGATGGTTCCACACGCATGCAACACCGACTGGGCTCGCGATCTTGAATGCCGTGACGCAGCTCGGATCACCTGGCGTGGCAGTCGTTGTCACGGTCGTCGCGATCTATCTCTGGCGTAAGCGCGTCTTTCTACTGCTCTGGACCTGGCTCGGCGCAATTCTCGGTGGGCTGCTGATTGAGCATGTGCTGAAGAACACAGTCCACCGATCACGTCCACAATACGCGGCCGCGTATCTCCATGGCCAGTCGTACAGCTTCCCGAGTGGCCACACCATGGCGTCGACGATTTGCTATCTGCTCCTCGCGTTTCTCATCTGGTCGCATCCATCGACGAGACCAACTGTCAGGCGCGGGGCATTGATCGTGGCCGCTGCCGTCATCACTGCGGTCGGCTTCAGTCGCCTCTATCTTGGCGTGCACTATCCATCCGACGTGCTCGGAGGCCTCCTCGCTGGTATCGGATGGCTCGGGGTGTGCGGGGCCACCAGACGTTTTTTCGCCGCGCGAGACGGACTGCTCGATGGTGGATGGCGGCGCCCAACACTCGAGAGCGAATAGAAACGACGTCCGCCAAAGTGCTTCTGAAGAAGCAGAATTAGCGACACGACAGGCGGTAAGCCTCCTGTAAGGTACGGGAGCTACTGTACGATTCGTCCATACGAACGCCACAGTCAGGTCGTTCCGCCTACTCGATGCGCCATCACGTAATTCGACTCCTCACGAGTCTTCTGCTTTCTTCGGTCCCACTCGCTGGCCCCCGCGCACAATCGGCTACCGGGGGAGTCATCCATGGCCGAGTCGTAAGCGCCGGTTCTGGCGACGCGATTGCTTCCGCCACGATTGACGTCGCGAACGTTGCAACGGGAGCACCCGCCGGTCGTATCGCCAGCACCGCTGACGGCACGTTCCGCATTGCTGGGCTCGCGACTGGCCAGTACCGCGTGATCGTGCGCGCGCTCGGGTTCGCACTCAAAAGGCTTCCAGCGGTCGCGCTCAGCGGGTCGAGTCCCGACGTCGACGTCGGCGTCGTCGCGCTCAGCGAGATCGCGCTGCAGCTCGAGACTCAAGCGGTTACCGCGCAGCGCAATGAGGTCCAGATCCAACCAGATCGAACGACCTATGTCGTGCACGACATGCCCACGACCAAAGGAGGGACCGCGCTCGACGTCTTGCGCAATGTCCCCTCGGTGGACGTGGACATCGACAACAACATCAGCCTGCGTGGCAACAGTGGCGTCGTGATCGAGATCAATGGCCGTCCGAGCGCACTCAAGGGATCGCAGCTCGGGAATTTCCTCGATCAGTTGCCGGCCGACGCGGTCGATCACGTCGAGATCATTCCGAATCCATCGGCGCGCGAGGACGCGGCCGGTGTCGCCGGTATCATCAACATCGTTCTGCGGCAGAAGCCGGACGCGGGCACGAGCGGCAGTGTCACGTTAGGCGGAGGGACGACAGGCCACGTCGACGCGGGAGTCAACGGCGGTTGGCAGCGCGGGCCGCTGTCGGCCTTTGGCAGCTACTCGTTATGGCGTGACAGCCGGCCGCGTAACGACGCGATTTTCCGACAGGACAACTACGCAACGCCTCTCAATTACCTGCAGGAGAATGGAACGCGCACGCAGATCCCGCTCGTCCACACCGTTACCGGCAACGTGTCGTATCAGCCGAGCGACCACGACGAGCTCTCGGCCGATGGGTTTTACAGCAAGCGTCGCGAGTGGGAGACGCAAGGTATCTTCTACCAGTCGCTCGACTCGGCGCTCGTGCTCGACGACCTCACGGACCGGCACTCTCGCGACGTGAACCATGAGGGCAGCGCTGACGCCGCGATGAATTACAAGCACCTTTTCGCGACGAAGGGCCACACCATCTCGAGCGAGCTGCGATTCGAGGAGCACTTCGAGGGCGGCCCGACCGACATCCTAGATCAGGCGCTATGGCCGACGACCGCTCCGGCAACGACGACGTTGCAGGAGACACGAACGGTCTGGACGCACTCGAGCACCACGTCGCTCAGGCTGGATTACGTGCGTCCGCTTGTTCACGACTTGCGTTTCGAAACGGGCTACAGAGGGTACCTGGAGCGCATTCGTACGACGCAGGACGTGAAGAATTACGACTCCACGCAATCGGCGATGATCACCGATACCTCGCAGGCGAGCGATTTCGCCTATGACGCGTTGGTGCACGACGTCTACGGCATGCTCGTGGCACGGATCGGTCGCGTTCAGCTCCAGGGTGGCGCTCGCGCCGAGCATGCGGGGACGACGTTCGACCTCCGCAGGCGCGATCAACGTTATGACAATCCGTACAACAGCTTGTTCCCGAGTGGGCTCATCTCGTATTCGCTCGACGACGCGAATCAGATCAAGCTCTCGTACTCAACGCGGATTCGTCGGCCGGACGATCCGGATCTGCTCGATCCCACCCCGCGTGCCCTCGATGCGCTGAATATCTCCGTCGGCAATCCCTATCTCCGTCCGGAGTACATCCGCGCGCTCGAGCTGGGCTTTCAACGCACCGGCGACCGCGTCACTCTGCAACTCACGCCCTTTTATCGGCACTCCTTCAACGCGGTGAGAAGTATTCGCACGATCGACGCGACGGGCATCACAACGCTGAGTTACGCGAACATCGCCACGACTGATTCATACGGCACGGATGCGACTGTCGCGCTGGGCAGCGGAGGACGCCTCAGCGGCTTTGCCGGAGGCAGCGCGTACTACCAGGAGAACAACGCGAGCAATATCGATCCGAGCCTGTCGGCGAGCACGTTCGGCTGGAGCGTGCGCACGAACACGGCCTTGCGCCTGTCACGGACCATCGATGCGCAGGCACTCGTGTCGTACGTCGGACGGGCGACCGTCGCTCAGGGCTGGAGCGCCGCGCGCACGCGGGTCAGCTTCGGCATCCGAGACAAGCTCGCGGCGGACCGCTTGAGCCTAACGTTGCGTATCCTCGACCCGTTCAGCACCGTGCGCGAGCGTTCGGCGACGATTGATCCGGAGTTCACTCAGATCAACGACCGCACCCGCGCGATTCGCGGGCTACAGCTCAGTGCCACGTGGATGTTTGGACGACCAAACAAGGCCACGGACCAAATCGACCTGACCACGACCGGGCAATAAAGAGAGGAGAGCGAACCGCCGGGAGCTCGTTCGTCTGCGTTTCGTGACGGCAAGCGGTTAAGGTTTCTTTGCTTCGGCCTTCTTTTCTTTCGCCTCAGCCTTTGCGTTTTCGTGTTCGTGGGCCACGATTTCGCCGGTCTTCGCGTCGACGTTGACCTCTTCGACGCCTGACTTCCCCGCGACCTTGATGTCATACGAGTAAATCAGGCGACCGTTCTCTCGCTCGAGCTCATGTGATTGCACTTTGCCGCCCGGCACCGCGGCGAGCGCCGTCTTGCGCGCGTCGGCTTCGGCGATCTTTGCCTCTTTGCGAAGCGCGGCCTGGCTCGTCGCTTCCTTCTTCGCCGGTGCCTTGGCCGCTTGCGCCGATGCGCGGGCTGCCGCCCCAAGAGTCAACATCGCGGCGAACATCGTCAGGTACGTGACAGTCTTCATCGTTCAGCCTCCCTTAGAAGTTGAGAATTCGCTTTCAACTTCTGAACGTAGAGGGTGTACCTGACGCTACGATGACAGCGCGTCGTTGCTAGAGGCCGACGTTCACCCGAAGCTGGATGTTGCGTGGCCGGCCAACCGACGCACCGCTGAAAAACGCGCCTTTCAGCAGATACTTCTTGTCGAAGACATTCTCGATGTAGAGCGCGGGCCGGACGACTGAGCTCCCCGCTACGAGCGAGTATCCTGCGCTGAAATTGAGATCGTGCTCGCCGGCACGTGGGCATGCGATAAACGGCGCGCGAGGAACGGCGCGCGAGGAACGGCGCGCGAGGAACGGGCGCGCGAGGAACGGGCGCGCGAGAAGGGCGTGGAGAATTCGGCACGAGAAGATACACGCCGAAGTAAAACGGCGACGCAGTCGCCGGCGCCGCGTTTATCGTGGCGCATGGACTCCGACGATCCACTTCGAGTGCTCGACGCCGCACGCCTATACGGAGAGCACTGCGTCAAGATCGCGCATGAGTTGCCGCGGCGTGCGCCGGCCGGTCTTCGCAGGCAGCTCGCCAAAGCTGCTCAATCGGTCAGCGATCTTCTTGCGGAGGGCCTTGGCCGAGGGACGGTGGGGGAGAAGATTCGGTACTGCCGTATGTCAAAAGGCGAACTCGAAGAGAGCCAAAACCAACTGCGCCGTTGCATAAGGCTGGGGCTTATTCACGAGAAGGTGTTTTATAAGTCTTGGAACCTTTCCGTCGTCGTCAACCGGATGGAAGATGGCCTTCTCGCTCACCTGCAGGAAGCAGAGAGTGAGCGCATGAGCAATCATCCGTCATCTTGAGCCGCCTTTGCCCGCGCGCTCTTCCTCGCGCGCTCTTCCTCGCGCGCCCTTCCTCACGAGTCGTTTTCTAGGGCCTTGCGCCGTTTGGCGGTTGCGCCGTTTAGGTTTGCGCCCTTCGACACCATCTGGCTCGTTAGGCCCATTCGCCAGCGGTTCATCGCCAGTTGCACCTTCGCCACGCCGCACTACTATCAACACGGTATGGCCGCACGCTGCGACGATCCCAATTGCTCCTGTCGCTCACCCGACCTCGAGCGATTCACGAACCAGGTCCTCCGCCGCGACGCCGCGCGGACGGACTACCTCGTCATTCCCCTCATCGGCGGCGTCCTCGCCAATTGCTATCTCGCCGAGGAGGCGATCGACGGCCCTGCGTGCGACGTGTCGCCGGATCTCCTCGACCTCTCCCGTTCCATTCGTGATCTCGCCGCCGCCGCCCGCGACGGAAAGTCCTGGGAAGACGAGACCCACGCCTATGGAATCATTGCCAGTCTGGTCTTCTGTAACTGGCCGGAGCTCCTCATCTGGGGATCAGTCTCCTGGCATCGCGCCAGGCTTGACATCGGGTGGAAGCCGCGCGCCTCCCGGGACCTCGCGGCGGCGGTCCGCGTCCTGGGCGCCGACCCGCCGCCCTCCTGGACCGAGAGCGTCATCCTCGCTGCCTTCGCCGCGTCCCTCGCCGGCTCCGGCACGAATCGCGACTTCCACCTGCTCGGCAAGGTCGGCCGATCGCTCCGGGTCGTGCTCGCCGATCGGATGCGCCGCGCGAATCTCACCAACTGGCCCGCGGCCCTCGGTGCGGCGATCGAGGACTGGACCGTGCCGACGCTCCAGCAGCTCGCGCGTTCGCAGGCCCGGGCCGGCGACGCGGCGATCCACTACGTCGCGGACCTGGAGGATGAGACAAAGGCGCAGATCGAGGCCGACGCCGAAACGTCCGTGGCGGCACCGCAGCCGGAGCCGGCGCCTCCACCGCGGGACACCGGCGAGAGCCAGGCCGCCGAAGAGTTGATCAAGGACGCCGTCGTCGAGATCACGCATTGGCGCACGCAGCACGGTCGTGCGCAGCAGGAGCGCGACCGCTTCGCCGACCGCGACGCGCGGCATCGCTCGCACATCGAATCCCTCGAGCGCGAGCTTCAGTCGTCCCGAAGCGCGCAAACGCGCCTCGAGACCCAGGTCGCAGCGCTCCGTCAGGAACGCGACCTGTTCGCCGAGCGCATCGCCGCGTACGAGTCCGTCGCGGAGGACGCGCCCTCGTCGCTTCCAGCCACCGACACGTTCGCGGGCCGACGGGTGCTGGTTTTCACCGGAGCGGAAAACGCCGATGCGCGCGCCGCGTTCGCGGAAAGCTTTCGCGACCTCGGCGCCTCTCAAGTCGACTGCTATTGGGCCGACCGCTCACGTGGTCCCGACGTGTTCCCAGCCGACACGATCGTGGCCGTCGACGTGTCGTTCATGAGCCACTCCACATGGAACGCGATTCAGGACCGTGCCCGCGCCGCGGGCGCATGGTGTTATTGGGGCAAGCACGGCGCCGCCACGCTGAGTCGTGCGACGGCGGCGGCTTGGATGGCGCATCAGGCGCGGAGGTAAGATGACCTCGGGTTACGTGCTCCGCAGCACCTCCATCGGATCCACTCGCGCTGCCCTCCGTCCCGGGAGATAGGCCGCGAGCACCGCGACGATCGCGAGCGTGAGCACCACGGCCCCGAACGCCACGGGATCGGTGGTGCTCACGCCGAACATGAGGCCGCGCAAGAGTCGCGTGAGGAGCAGACTACCGGCTACACCAATCGCCAGGCCGATGACGGCGAGCCGAACGCCCTCGCCCATCACCAGCCGCAGCACGTCGGCGCGCTGCGCGCCGAGCGCCACGCGGACGCCGATCTCGCGCGTCCGCTGCGTGACGAGATAGGAGATGACGCTGTACACGCCTAACGTCGCGAGCACGAGCGCGGTGCCGGCGAAGGCAAGGATGACGAACAGGACGAAGCGCCGATCGGCCACCGACGCCGAGACGACGCGATCCATCAGACGCGCGCGCACGGCGACGTCCGGCCGGAGCTCGCGGACGACGCGCCGTACAGCCGAGATCATCGCCGCTGGATCGCTGCGTGTCCGCACGACGAGCGACAGCGGCCAGTTACTGCGTCGCCGCTGTGGATAGTACGAGTACAGCGCTGGATAGGGTCGCGACGCGAGGCCGTCGTCGTGCACATCTCCGACCACGCCGACGACGACGAACGAACGCGGATCGCCGTCCATGTTGCCGAACTCCACGTCCTTGCCGATGGCGTTCTCGTTAGGCCAGGCCTGCGACGCGAAGCTCGCGCTCACGACCGCCGCTGGACGCGCGGCGGGGCGATCAACCGAATCGAACAGCCGACCCTTGAGCAGCGGAATGCCGAGCGCCGAGAAGTAGTTGCCGTCGGTGACGATGTAGTTCGCGACTCCCTTTTGCGAGGCCGGCGCGTTGAGGAACGCGTCGAAGGTGATGCTGTCGACGGGCGCGTCGACCTTGAGATAGCCGCCGTCAGGTGGGGAGATCGCGATCGGGACGCCGGTGCCGGCAGCCGCCGCCACCACGCCGGGCAGCGCTTTCACTCGCTCGATTAGCGTGTTGTAATACTCGAGCCGCTGGGTGCGGTCGTCGATCGTGGGCGACGCGTCGATAACTGCGACGTGCTCGGTGGTGAAGCCGGGCTTCACGTCGAGCAGTCGGAGAAAGCTGCGCCCGAGCAGAGCGGCGCCGATCAGGAGAACGACGGTGAGGGCGAGCTGGCCGACGACCATTCCTTGGCGCAGGCTTGCGCTGCCAGCGGCGCCTGCCATGGTGCGCGAGCTCGCCGAGAGGGCCTCGCGCGCATCGCGGCGCGCGCTCCGCCACGTCGCGATGAGCCCGAGCGCCAGTGCGAGCACGATCGAGATGCCCGTGGTGAACGCGAGCACGGACCAGCTCATCCCCACTTCGTCGGCGCGGGGGAGCACCGATGCCGGCGCGGCGACGACGGCGCGGACAGCGAGTGCGGCGAACCACAGCCCCGCGGCGGCGGCGATGCCGACGAGCAACGCCGATTCGATGAGCACCTGCTGAACTAGTCGCCACGGCGTTGCACCGAGGGCTACACGCATAGCGAGCTCGTGCTGGCGGATCGCGAGCCGCGCCATGAGCAGGTTGAGCGCGTTCGCGAGCCCGATGAGGAGCAGGAACGCCGACGCGCCGAGCAGCAGGAGGAGTCGTGGCCGAACCGCGCCGACCATCTCGTCGCGGAGGCCGACGAGGGTCGCGTCGGACATCGACGTCTGATTGCCGTACTCGATCTTCATGGCGCGCGACACGACGCTGAGGTCGCGCTGCGCCTGCTCCATCGAAACCCCCGGGGCGAGCCGCCCGATCACCCTGTGCCCACCAGACGTGCGACCGTGGTTAGGCGTCAGCAGCTCGAGCGGTGTCCAGACTTCGGTGCCGGCGGGGTACGTCGCGCGGCTCGGCAGCACGCCGATGATCACATAGCTCTCGTTGTTCCAGATCAATCGCTGTCCGAGCACGTCCGGATTCGCGCCGAACTGCTCGTGCCAGAACGCATCGCTGATCACCGCCGCGTGCACGCCGCCAAACTGCTGCTCTTCCGGAACGAAGACGCGCCCCAGTTCGGGCCTCGCCTGGAGCACCTTGAAGAAGTCGCGGGTCACCGGTGTCACTTGCGCCATCACGGGGCCCGTCGGCGTCTGCACGCCGCTCGTGCCGTTCCAGGTCGAGAAGAGCGCCAGTGCCGAAAAGCTGTGTGTGCGCGCTTCCCAATCAAAGAAGTTGGGTTGCGAGACCGAGTTCCGGCTGCCCTTGCTGCTGACCTGATACAGCCTGACGATCCGCTCGGATTGCGGAAAGGGAAGCGGCTGGAGCACGACGGCGTTGACGATGCTGAAGATCGCGGTCGTTGCGCCGATCCCGATCGTAAGCGTGAGGATGACGGCGGCAGCGAATGCCGGGGAACCGCGCAGACTCCGCGCCGAGTACCGCAGGTCTTGCACGATGTGCGCGACGCGCTCGCGTGTGCTGCGACGCGTCTCACGATGTCGCGCCCGTTCCACGAGCTCGCGCTGCGCTTCGTCGACGTTGCCGAACTCTTTTCGCGCGAGTGCCCACGCGTCGTCGTTCGTCATGCCCCGCGCGACCAGATCGCGAACGCGGCTCTCGAGATGAAACGCAATTTCCGCGTGCACGTCGCGGTCGGCGCGAGCGATGCGGAAGAATCGTCTAACGCCGTCGTCTTTCATCATGCGCGCGCTCCGAAGGAGGATGCGTCGAGCACTTTGAACAGCGCTTCGTTGTATGAGCGCAGGCGCTCGATCTCGGCGCGCAGCTGTCGCCGGCCGGCGGTGGTGAGTCGATAGAACTTGGCGCGGCGGTTGGCGTCGGTGATGCCCCACTCTGCGTCGACCCACTCCTGCTCCTCGAGGCGGTGGAGCGCGAGATAGAGCGCCCGGTCCTCGATGTCGAGCGTTTCGTTCGACGCGTCCTTGATCCATCGCGCGATGCCGTAGCCGTGGCGCGGTCCCCACGTGAGGGTCTTGAGGATCAGAACGTCCAGGGTGCCTTGAATGAGAGTGAAGTCGGTCGGCATTGATTGCTCACCGGAGATGCTCCGGTAAGCATAGATCGTCGCGCGGCCCTTGCGCAAGAGCGGTCGTGTGTAGAGGGACGCGGCAACGTGAACGTGAAGCTGGCTCCCTTCCAAATGGCGGTGCCGCACGCGATATCTCCACGTGATTCGACGACCGCGCGAGCGATCGGTGGCCACTCAGATTCCGCAAATATGAAAAATTCGCCATTTCATTCCGCCGCGCGCCTCGGTGCGCTGATCCTGGCTCTCGGCGCATTCGCCACGCCCGGGGTCTCACGCGCTCAGACCGCTCCAGCCGACCTCGTGCTTCGCAACGGCAAGGTCATCACCATGGACGCGAAGACCCCAGAGGGACAGGCAATTGTCATCACCGGGGACAAGATCACTGCCGTTGGCACAGACGCCGCGATCCAGCGCTACGTCGGTCCCCGCACGAAAGTCATCGACCTGCACGGACATCTCGCGGTGCCCGGCTTCAATGAATCGCACGGACACTTCACCGGGTTGGGCTCCTCGCTCACGCAGCTCAAACTGATGGGCGTTCCGACGTGGCAGGACATCGCCGCGATGGTCGCCGACGCGGCGAAGAATACCAAGCCGGCGGCCTGGATTCAGGGACGCGGGTGGCATCAGGAAAAATGGAATCGCTCGCCGGGGCGTGTGGTCAAAGGCTTCCAGACGAATGATCTCATCAATGCCGCTGCGCCGAACACTCCCGTGATTCTCGAGCACGCAAGTGGACACGCGCTGATCGCGAACGCCACGGCGCTCGAGCTCGCGGGCGTAACCGCCGACACGCCGAACCCGCCAGGCGGCGAGATTATCAAAGATGAAACTGGAAAGCCAACGGGCGTGTTCGTGGATGGCGCGCAGTCACTCATCCGGCGCGCGCTAGAGAAGAGCCTCGCCCGCCGTTCGCCCGAAGAGCAGAAGGCCGACTTCCGTCACGAAGTTCATCTCGCGGTCCAGAACGCGCTCGAGAATGGCGTGACGACATTTCAGGACATGGGCGAGTCGTTCGCGACGATCGACGCCATCAAGCAAATGGTCGACGAGGGTGAGATGCCGCTGCGGCTGTACATCCTCGTGAGCCAGGGCGAGGTCCGACCGGACCACCTCGACGCGCTGGTCAAGCACCGCATGGTCGACTACGGCAACGGTCACCTCACGGTGCGCGCGATTGGCGAGATCACCGCCGACGGCGCGCTCGGCTCGCGCAGCGCCTGGATGTTGAAACCATACAACGACGATCCGACGAACACGGGCCTCAACGTGACGAAGATGTCACGCATCAAGGAGATCGCGGAGATCGGCATCGCCCACGGCTTTCAGATTTCGGTGCACGCCATCGGCGACCGGGCAAACCGTGAGACGCTCGACGTGTATGAACAACTCTTCAATGAGCACCATGTGAAGAGTGACACGCTGCGCTGGCGTATCGAGCATGCACAGCATCTGAGCCCGAGCGACATCCCGCGCTTCGGCAAGATGGGCGTCGTCGCGAGCATGCAGGCCATTCATGAATGCTCGGACGCTCCATATGTGATTCCCCGGCTCGGCGAGGAACGCGCCGAAGCAGGGGCGTATGTCTGGCAGAAGCTGTGGAAGACGGGCGCGGTGGTGACGAACGGAACCGACGTGCCCGTCGAGGCCATCAGCCCCATCGCGTCGTACTGGTGCGCGGTGACACGCGACAAGGTTGGCACCGACTCCGCGTTCTTCCCCGCAGAGAAGCTGAGCCGCCGGCAGGCGCTGCAAACCTACACGACCAACGGCGCGTACGTTGCGTTCCAGGAACACGAGAACGGCTCGCTCACGCCGGGCAAGTGGGCCGACATCACCGTGCTTTCGCGCGACATCATGACGGTCCCGCCACAGTCGATTCTCGGGACCGAAGTGCTCTACACCATCGTCGGCGGCAAAGTCGTGTACAGGGCACCGGACGCGTCGCGGTGACGGTTCAGCAGCTTCATACACGGAGCACGGAAAGCATCCGCGACCTTCGTCTCGCGCCGCTAACACCTCAGCAACTCACGCGCGCAGGGGAAGCGCCGTTCCGCTTACCTCAGCGGTCGAGAAGTGAACGTGAGGCGTTGCAAACGCCACGTAAGGCGTCGAAGCTCCGACCCGAGCCGTCGCAACCACCACATCAGTCGCGATTTTTTCGCTGCTTTGGGCTTATACGTAATTTTGCCTCTTGCGCGAAGGGGTCGATTTTTGCTCTAGATATAAGGACCAAGAGCCAGCGCCCAACGAGTTCCGGTTCCGTTTCACCTGGCAAAGGGCAGCGCTGAGCAACTCGAGGGCTCCTGGGCGCGATGCGAGTCAGATCGCACGACAATGTGGTCAGCTGACTGAGCGCATTGGTCAGCACACATCATCACTCGGCCACCTGACTGGCGCGGTCGGCCACTTGACCGAGTCGGTTGGCCAGGCGATGTGACGCATCGGCCACTTTGCCGCGCGGCGCGCGCAGCTGATCGCGCGCCTTCGCCACTTCACGAGGCGTGCTCGCCAGCACGTTGAGCGACGCGGCCACATGAGCGAGGCACATGCCACTTCAGCGGAGCGGCTCTCCTCGTTGCGTCCGCTACCATATAGGAGGTGCGTGAGCTCACCCGCGGCCATGTGGAGCAGCGCGCGCTGGACGAGCGCGCCGAGGAAGAGGATCCCTCCACGCTCGCGCTCGAGCGCGACCGCACGATCGATCGCGAGTCTCGCGTGTGAGTGTTGGCCACGCTAGGAGTGAAAATCGACGTTTGACTGCCGCCATTTTTTGGCTGCCGGTGAACGAAGGCGTGTCAAGTCCTAAATCGAAGATGCGTTGCACTCGCGCCGGCCGCGCGCGCCTTCCGTCCTACCATCACCGCTCTCGCTTGCGACAAGATTTAGATAACAACAGCGACAGAATTTAGAGAACCCACAAGGGTGACGCAGAGCGGAGCGTGCAGAGTTCAGCGAATGGCTTGAAAAGGAGTTATTCGTGCGCATTCGCTCATGCTTGTGTTTGACGCTACTGGCCGCCTCAGCGTGTCGTGAGCAGGTGCTAGGCCCGGCTGCGGAGCCTCGTGTGACATTCACGCTGCGAGCGATACCGCCGGGTGCTGGAGGCTTGGCGCCGCCTTACATCACGCTCAGTGGCAACAGCATCGTCGCTGTGACTCCGCTTTCGATCTCGCTTTGCTACAACTACACGGCCCGGGGCCAAGCCTCCGCTGGCCTGCTCGTGCTCAGCATCGTCGAGACCGAAGCAAATCGCGTATGCAGCCCAGAGCAGACAGACATCGTGGGAGCGACGATCGCTGCGGCCGACGTAGCCTCCGGCCTTCGGACCGTTTCCCTCGTCGACCGCGTTGTTCGCCTCGACGGCTCTGCTCACGAAAGTGTACTGGCGCAGGCAGACATCAATGTTCCGTAGCCGTCGAAGCCGCCGTGAGTTCCCGCTGTTGGCGGGCTAACTTCTTATGGGCCCTGGGTAGAGTTGAACTACCGACCTCGCGCTTATCACGAGTGTGCTCTTCCGACTTTACCGGGACCAAGTCCTGCGCAAACACGACGATCGCTGCAAACGCGGAGGCGAGGATCAGTCCGATCGCGCCGGCGTCATTGGCCGCAACTCGCTATTTGAGTCTCAAACTTGACGCGAAGTTCCTCAGCGAGGATTCGTCAAGTGTCGCACGACCTCCGCCGCCTCGTACCGGCGCGCGGCCTCGACTTGCAGTCGAAGGCGATGCGCAAGCCGCTGGAGACGCGGTTCGTGCGCGAGCACGAATGCGGAAAGTCGGTCTTGCACGTCGAGCGGCATGAGGATCAGGCCGCATTCGTACGCCCAAAGAGCCTTGTTCTGTACGCCGAGATGCGACGCCAGTACACCTAACGAGATATTCGGCTGCAGGACGAGCAGTCGTACCAAGAGCTGTCGTGAGCGACTTCTGCGTGCAACATTATTCGTTGCGGGGCTCCCATTTGCGGGGTGGGTGCTTAAGCGCATGCTTAGGTGGTCCCCATGATGGTGAATGAGGCGGAGGCGCATCTCTAGCGGCGAACGTCGCGGTAATACTCGGCAATGCACAGCGACACGAGACGCGCCACAAACGCGTCACGTTTCGGTCCTCTCGTTAGGCGCCGCACCGCAGGTGCCGCAGCCAGCGCCTTCTTGAATGCGATGAGGAGCGACTCGGGAGGCCAATGCTCGCGTTTCGCCTCGTCGCAAATCCGCCGCACGGCGTCGACTGTGGCAGCCGATGATGCCAGGTCGCGCGTGGTGCTCCGGTCTTCCAAAGCGGCGTACAGTGCCGCCGCGCCTTCGGGGCTGAGAACGCAGTTCGCGCGGCTTGTCTCGGCAGCCCCGGATCGAACTGAATCCATCCTAACGACTCCACGCAAAACAGTTTCGATGAAGTTGTAAGGGAAGAAGACACAGATCGACGATATAAATTTCGTCCGATCCGCGCAACTCCATACGTCGCACGTGCTTAGCGCTTATTCCTTTGTACGAAATCGTACGAAGTTAAGGGCTTCGCACCATTGCGTACAAAGACGTGATTTCGTCCGTTCCCAACCGCCACTTCCCCGACGTGCGCCGTTGCACGAGCCAACGGGAGCAAACGAGGGCTTACAAGAGCCAACACGGAACTAGGCACGCGCGAGGCACATGCCGACGGACTTCTTTACTGTAGGGGCTGCCTCGACTCAGGCGTCGGTTGTGCTCCTAGAGGATTGCTTTCCTCTGCCCAGACCACCAGCGCACGGCCTGAACGTGCACGGGACGATCAGACCAAATCTCCATCGCGACGTATTCCGCGCGGCGCGGTGTTCCAGGCTTGGCGACAAGTATCGTTTCGCCGGTTGTCGACACCTTCGGCGGCGTCCACGGAGCCGAAAGGCCGTGATCCCAAACGCAAAGCGTGTGACGGTCAAGCCTAATGTCAGAAGCTCCATCGCTACTACCGAGAGTGTCCTGCAACCCCACCTTTGGAATCAGCACCACATGTATCGGGGTTCGATAACTCTCCGGTCGATGGCGCCGGTTGGCGATGGAATCGGCGTCGTTAGGTGCCATCGTCAGACACACTTGACGCGTCGGACCAACGCTCACGCCCGTGCGCTCCATGGAAATGCGGACGGCAGTCGAGCCCAGGTCGATGGGTCCTGAAGAAATGACCGGGCCGCGTTGGCACGCTGCGAGGAAGAGAGCTAGTGACAGCGTGAAGAGCTTTGTCCGCTGCATTCCATGCGAATGTCGGTCTACCGCGTACGTTAGGTGCCTACGCGAGCGCTCGAGGCTCGGACGCGCAGCCAGGCACCAACCGGTCCGACTAGGGCCGCGATCGCCGTGGTCCACATCAGAAACGGAAGCATGTACCTCGGGCTGGAGGCCACATCGGGCAACAGGTCGTAGCACACGTCGTCGTACATGAAGATAACTTTCGATCGGTCGACGCCCGGTGGCACGTACGGGTGTTCGCTGTATCCGTGCATGTAGCACCCGCCTTCCAGATGCCGCCAAAGCGCCGCACGCAACGCGAGGTGTAGCGCCGCGCCGAGGAGCACAGCCAATAGGCTCGCCATCGGCACTCGCCATGGAATGCGGGAACGGTCCAGCACGACGAGCGCCGCGACCAACGTGAGCCAGCCGGCGGCGATAACGCGCCAGGCGATCGGCTCCCACTGTGCGACGTCGAGGCCGGCCGGGAGTCCGTTGCCGTAGACCAGGTAGAGCCAGCCTTGCCCCGCAGCGGCGAAGAAGACCGCCGTGACAAGTGCAATGAGCATCCACGGTGCCAGGTGGCGCTTTCCGGGACTCTGGCCACTCATCGTGATCCCAATGGCGCTCCGTGGAGGCACCTAACGGTCATTGAACAGGGAGCGTCGCCAGCAAATATGCTCCCATGCGCACGCTCTGGCCATGCAATTCTCCGCAGAACCTAACCCTGTATGTCGTCGCAGCAAATCGGCGCTGATGTGCATGTCCGTCAACGCGAAAGCGCGTCATGGTCTGTCTCGGCGCGTCTCAGCTGACTGAAAGTTCACAGACCTATTTCGGCACCAGTCGCAGCCCCGGCGACAATTTTGTCCGCGCGATAATGGGTCCGTCGTTGCCAATCGGTCTCGAGCAGTACCGTGTTCGGACCGGCAGGTGGCACGAGGATGAAGCGGCTATTGGTGAGACGGTCGACGCGGCAGCCCTGTGCGTTCCGCGAAAAACTGTAGTGGGAGGCAGCGTCGTGGACCGAAGCGTCTCGCCGAGCGGAGGACTGTTGTTGCGCGGACAACGCCGTCGCGAAGCACAGAAGCCCCGCGACGGTGATGCATTGGCCAAAGGAGAATGACATGGTATCTACGGTGGTCTATTGGCGTCAAAGTCGGTTTGCTCGCCAATAACGACGGAGGGGACGGTCATCTGTAACTCATCCACAGGCAGGCATCACGCGAACCACCGGCAACGCCGAAAGGAATACCGACTATGAAGCCGAGGATATTGCGCAGTTGCGGCGCTTCAGCGCAGAACGTTACAGACGACATTGATCGCTATCAGTTTCTCGCAAGCATCTGAACGATGAGCGTACGCTAATTACCGCCCGCGGTGTGGATCGTGGCCGTGTAGCTCCCGAGGGTCTCCCATCGCGCGACAACAAGGCTCGCGTCCCGATACCACTCGTCCGAGAGATCGACGACCTGTTCCCCTCGAACGCTCGGGATCCCCGCTTGGAGTCGAAACGAGCTCTGACTCACGGGGGTTCCCGGGAGCACCAGCCAGTCAGTTCCCATGCCGGAACCGTTCTGGGCGAGCACGAGCCCCTGGCCGGCACGCGCGTTGACCAACGCGAAGGTGAGGCGCTCATTGTTCAGGAGAAAGGGCGACGATCGGTACTCGGGTGCGTCGATGCCGAGCGACTTCACCTCGAGCTTCATGTCGTGCGGCATGCGATCCAGAACCGCGATTCGCGTCTGCGTTCCGTTGCTATTCAGCTGGCTGCCGAGGCGCAACGACATGGCGCCGAGGACTTGGGGCCGCAGGGTCACGACGCTGCCGGTCAGAACGTAGTCGCGCACACCCTGCGCCAACGCAGCCTGCTCCTCCCTCGTTAGGTTCACGATGACTTTGATCGGCGCGCCGAAGTTGTGTCGCAGCCACGAGACCGAGCCGACAGGAATATCCGCGGTGTGCAGCCGCACGGAAAACGGTTGCACTTCCCGAAGGTCGAGCTTCGATCCGTCCGCCAGAAGCGCGGTCACGCTCGCCACGAAGAATGTCGACGTGAGAGAATCCGGCGCCTGCGGAGCGGTGACGGTGAAGGCCAGGCGCTCTCGATCACCGACGAGCGACCTCGCATCGTCGACGCTTGCTCGAAGAGGCCCCACGGAGATTGGCGCTCCATTCCCGGCTGTCGCGAACGGTCCGGCAAAGATCGTCAGGAGTGCTCCCGCGCTCGTCACGCCGGTTGTGATCCAGGCGAGCCAACGCCAGTTCCGCTGCTGGTACAGCAGCACGAGCGTGAGGACGCCCAGGACAGCGGCGGCGATGCCGATGGTCACGACCGATCTGCTCGTCGACGCCAGCGCGACACTCCTCGTCGACTCGAGATAACCTGTGAGCAGGCCGATCGCGATCAACAACACGATGAACGCGACCACGAAGCTTCGCAGGTCGCTCGTGAGGCTTCCGAGGAGCACCGAGATCATCAACCACATGCCGAAGCTCGTCAGGCAGGCGAGCAGGAGCAGCGGCACATCTCGGCCCCGAACGTCGAACGCGGCGAGGCCGATTGCTTCGCCCAGGAGTGGCAGCGCGATCACGATGGCGACGACCACGAGCTTCGCGGCCAGCATCGCCGAAGAGCGAAACGGCCGGCTGAGCCAGAACGCGTCGGCCCGCGTTGGCGAGTCGCCCTGAACCACGACCGCGCCCACGATGCAACCGAGAAGGACGACCAGCAGCATGGCCGCGCTGAAGGGTGATGAGGTGTCACCGATGGTCGCGTAGAGCGCGGCGCGAATCGTCGCGACGGCAACGAGCGCGACGTACACTGCGAGGAGCCAGCGCTGCTTACGAACGTCCTTCCACGCCACGTGAGCG
This sequence comes from Gemmatimonadaceae bacterium, assembly GCA_036496605.1. NCBI lineage: Bacteria > Pseudomonadati > Gemmatimonadota > Gemmatimonadia > Gemmatimonadales > Gemmatimonadaceae > Gemmatimonadaceae bacterium. Next base: position 77,951 of record DASXKV010000015.1, read on the forward strand.
ACTTCACCGATCCATGTCATGCGGCACTCCTCCGCTGCAGCAGCTCGGATTCGCGCGCGAGGGCAAGGAAGATCTCACGCAGAGTCGCCGCGCGCACCGTCACTTCGGCGGTTGGTGGAAAGCGTTGCGCGAGCTCGGCGTCGACGTCCGCGCGCGATGAGAGAAAGCTCAACCGACCATTGCCCTGCTCGACGGACAACCAGTCGTTAGGGAGATACTCGTCGGCGACTCCATCCGATGCATTGAGCCTCACGTCGACGCGCTTGAAGCGCTGGTAGAGAAGATCGAGGGGCTCGGAGAGACGCATCTTGCCCTCCGCAAGGAAGCCGACCCAGTCAGCGAGGAGCTCGAGCTCTCCGATGTCGTGCGAGCAGAGCAGGACGGTCCATCCCTCGGAGCCGGCTGAAGCGAGCAGGCCTCGCACCAGCTCGTCCTTCACGAGCGCGTCCATACCCGTGAATGGTTCATCCATGAGGAGAAGGCGCGGCCGCGGCGCGAGCGCGCAGAGAAGCGCTGCCTTCATCTGACCACCGCGGGAAAAGGCACTGATCTTTCGCTTCGGGTCCAGATTGAAGCGCTCCCGCAGCTGATTGGCGAGCGCGCGGTCCCACGTCGGATACAGGGGCGCGAGGTAGGCCTCGAGCTCCTCGAGCCGCATCCAACTCGGGAGCGATTGGCCTTCGGCGACGTAGGCGATCCGCGCCCGGTCTGTCGTCGACAGGCGTCGACTGTCGGCGCCGAGCACCGCGGCGCGTCCCGAGCGTGCGCGGCGGAGGCCCATCAGAATCTGGAGCAGCGTGGTCTTCCCCGAGCCGTTAGGCCCCAGCATGGCATAGAGCGCTCCATCGGGCACCTCGAGGTCCAGATCGCGCAGTGCGCTGACGCCACCGTAGCTGAAGCTCACCTGATTCGCTTCGATTGCCGCCATAACCTTCCTCCGGGGACATGCCGTACACGTTAGGCATCATCGGCTCCGCGCGGTGACGCGGTCGCCGAACAGTCTCGTCCATTGCTCATCCACCGCTTCGATGACGTCGTCCGCCTCGAGGCCCAGACGCTTTGCCTCGACGACGAGCTGCTCCACCTCGTGCGAGAGCAGCGCGCGGCGCTCGGCGGCCGACGCGCGCCGTCCACAGGTGACGATTGTGCCGATGCCCGGCCGTACCTCGAGCAGCCCGCTGCGCACGAGGTCCGCGATCACCTTCTGCGCGGTGTTCGGATTGATCTTGAGTGCCTGGCTCAGCTCCCGCACCGACGGGAAGCTGGCGCCCTGGGCGAGCTCCCCGGACACAATGGCGCGCGTCGCGGCATACACTACTTGCCGGTAAGGCGACTCCCCAGCGCGCAACGTGACAGTGAACGGGAGCATGGTGTACTATGTGTAGTAGTACACCAGTGTGTCAAGAGCCTCGTGTTGACAATCCGCTAGCTCGATCGTCCATACGGATGTGCATGCCGGCCGACTCGATCGCCGCTAAGCTCGAGGAGTTGAAGCGCGAAGTGCGCCGTGAGTGGCAGCCACGGATTCAATCCGTGCGCCGCTCCGTCAAGCGCGTGTGGCGGCGAGAAACCGTCGCGGCTCTCTTGCTCGCGTCGCTCAAAGCGCTCGCCCTCCTCGCGCTGCCGTTCCTCGTGTATGTGCGAGCATCGGTCTACCTATATCGTCACGGCGCGCATCCGTGGATCGCGATCCTGGCCTCGGCGATCCTCACCGTCGGGATAGTCTCCGGCTTCGTCATTCTGATCGCGCGCCGCTTTCGACGACGCGCGCGCGTGCCGACCGTGGTCAAATGGGCGGCTCTCCCGGTTGTGTTCACGTGGTGCGTCTATGCCGCGTTCTATCTGTCACGAGTCAACGTCAAATCCGACGACGTGCGGGCCTATTACAGCGCCCTGCACCCGATACTTCGCGTTGCGCTCTCGACGATCGTGCTCGTAGACCCTGATCTCGTTGTCACGGACATGGGGCGCGTCCCGCGTGACTACCGGCGTATGGGGCTGCCGGTCAACCACCGCACGAAGCACTACCGCCAGTCGGACGGTTGGGTGCACGCCGTGGATCTCCGCACGCGCGGTCGGGGGGTGATACGCAATCGCGTCGTGCAACTCTACTTCTGGTCAATGGGATTCAGCACGCTCCGGCACGTCGGAACCGCGGATCATCTGCACGTGGAGCTCGCGACCCGCTAACGGCGCGAGCTGAGATGAACAGCTCGCCGGTGAGTGGGTGGGCAGGTCGCCGCCTTGACTCGGCTCCTCCGCCGAGCGTAGCGTCCAAGCAGCGAGGAGAGGGTTCGGTGGCAATGTCGATGGCCGCTAAAGCATGGATGCTCGAGGAGCTCCACCGGTTGCCGGACGACGGCAATAAGTACGAGCTCATTCGCGGGGAGTTGTTCGTGACTCCGCCGCCCTCGGTCGATCACGAAGAGGTGTTGGCGCGCTTGAGCGCCATCCTTACGGGGTACGTCGCGACGCATAGCCTCGGCAAGGTATATCATCCCCGCGCGGTCATTCGATTCGAGGGGTCGGAAGCGGAGCCGGACCTCATGGTTCGGGTAGTGCCGTTAGGCATTCACGGGAACGCCTGGGAGGAGCTGCCTCCGCCGTTGCTCGTGGTCGAAGCGTTGTCGCCCACGACGCGCCGGCGAGATCTCGTCATCAAGCGCGAGTACTATCTCGATGCGGGCGCCGGAGAATATTGGGTGCTCGATGGCGAGCGGCGCGAGATCCGTGTCATTCGACGTGAGGAGCCAGACGTTGTCGTCCGGGACTCACTCGTGTGGCGCAGCGTCGCGGCCGAACCATTGCTGCTCGACGTGCTAGCGCTCTTCGGCTAACGGCAGAGCGCTAGCAGCTTGTCGGTGAAACGACGCGCGAGAAAAGGCGCGCGAGAAAAGGCGCGCGAGAAAAGGCGCGCGAGAAAAGGCGCGCGAGAAAAGGCGCGCGAGAAAAGGCGCGCGAGAAAAGGCGCGCGAGAAAAGGCGCGCGAGAAAAGGCGCGCGAG
>DASXKV010000016.1 GCA_036496605.1 Gemmatimonadaceae bacterium
GACGACGGTGTCGTGGAGCCCGGCAGCGGGAACACCGCGTGCCCAATGGTCTCCTCACCGTCCGGCTCGACCAACCCATCGCCCTCGAAGCGCGCGACGATCACCGTGATGTTGTCCGGCCCGCCGTTCTCGTTCGCGCGATCGATCAGGCGCTTGCATGCGACGATGAGATCGGGTGCCTCGGTGACGACGCGCGCGATCTCATCCTTTCCGACTTGTCCGGACAATCCGTCGCTGCAGAGCACCAGCACGTCGCCACGCCGGACTTCTTGATGCGTCAGGTCGATCTTGATCAGCGGCTCGGGGCCGAGCGCCTGCAGGATGATGTTGCGCCGCTCACTCTGCGCCGCCTCCTCTTCCGTGAGCTCGCCGGCCTCGATCAGCTTCTGCATCAGCGACTGATCTTTCGTGATCTGTCGCGCCACGCCGTCGCGAATGAGATACGCTCGGCTGTCGCCGACCTGCGCGACGTACAGCGTGTCGCCGAGCAGACCCGCCACCGTCGCCGTCGTCCCCATGCCGCGATATTCGCTATGGCTCGCCGCGAAGGTATGAATCTGGTGATTCGCAGCCGCCGTGGAGCGCTTGATCGCGCGCACGAACTCTTCCGCGTCGTAGCTCTCGCCGCCGATCCACTTCTCGCGCATCTCGCCGAGTACGACCTCGACGGCCATGGCACTCGCGATCTCGCCGGCGGCGGCGCCACCCATGCCGTCGGCGACCATGAAGAGCGTGCCCTTGGGACCGAGGGTGTGCCGACGGACCTCGGGCTGCAGCGTCGCGTTGCCCGTCGTCAGGTCCACGACGACGAACGCGTCCTCGTTATGTTCGCGCGTCCGTCCGACGTCGGTGCGCCCGAACACATTGACGAAGACATCACCGTGTGGATCCGCCGGGGCGTCGCTCATCGCGCGAAGGGAGGGATTGCTGACGGACACGGGAGCTCAGCAGGCTACGCTGTCTGTATATGCAAACTGACGCGCCCGCGTCGTTTTCGGCGCGAGCGTGCGGACGCGGCCCAATGCCACGCATGCCGCCGTGTTGTTGTGGCGACTGCCCTCTGCAAGCGCATCGACGATCGCCGCGTGCACGAGCTGCTCATTTCCTTTGATGCGAAGGCTCATCTCCTCCAGCGTACGGATGACGCGTGTTGCCTCGTTAGGCGACACGCTGCCTTCCACGATCTGTTCGAGCGAATCGAGCATCTTGCCGACGTCGGCGAGTCCTGGCGCGCTCCCGCGTGGCGTCGCCGTCGTTTCGACTGGCTGCGAGAACTTGGCCGTATCCCGCAGCCCTTTGTCGGACGGTGTGCTGGCCACCTGGGTCACACTATCGCGAACAGCGGACTTCTCGGAGTCGCGCCGATATACCATCGCCGCGGTCAGGAGCGCAGCGATTAGTATCACACCCCCGGCGGACGCCACGATCGCAGTCCGGCGTCGCCTGACGGGACTCCCAACGATCATCCGCTCGGCCGCTGCCAAGCTCGCGACATCCGATGGCGCGACCGCCGGACGGTCAGCGCCAACCCGCGTCGCGGGAAGCGAGGTACGCGGCTCCGCTCCGTCACCACCATTCGTTGCCAGAGATCGAACCATCGTGCCAGACGCCGGCGACGCCATACGCTCGAGCGCCTTCGAGACCGACCGTCCGAAATCCGTCGCCGTCTGATATCGCGCTCTGACATCGCGCTCGAGCGCCTTGTCGAGACACGCCTGCACTTCGCCCGACCAGGCAACGTCGGGACGCATCTCCGCGAGCTTCCGCGGCGATTCCGTCAGGCGCATGATCATCGATTCCTGAACCGTCTCCGCCGGGAAGGGAAGACGCCCGGTGAGCATGTTGAAAGCGACGAGCGCCAGCGCGTAGATGTCGCTCCGTCCGTCGAGCTTGTCGCCCGCCAATTGCTCGGGACTCATGTACTCCGGCGTACCGACGACCAAACCTGTCTTCGTCACCTTCTGCGCCGCGTTATCCGCGGCTTTCGCGATTCCGAAGTCCACTACCTTCACGACGTCGCTGCCATCGCGATCGCGCGCGATCATGATGTTGTCGGGCTTGAGATCGCGATGCACGATCCCCATGTCGTGCGCGACGGAGAGCGCGTCCGCCGCCTGACGAACGATCGACGCCGCGCGGCCGGGCGACATCGGCCCCTCGTCCTCGATCAACTTCGTCAACGGCGGACCATCGACGAATTCCATCGCGAGGTAGATGATACCGTCGGGCGTCTCACCGAAGTCATAGACGTCGGCAACGTTCGGGTGATTGATGTGGCTCGCGTTGGCAGCTTCTCGGTTGAAGCGGCTGATCGCATCGGCGTCCTTCACCATCGCCGGATTCATCACCTTGAGCGCACTCTTGCGTCCCATTTTGACATGTTCGGCGAGATAGACCTGGCCCATACCGCCTTCGCCGAGCTTGCGGATCACGTGGTATCGGTCCGCGACGATGGAGCCGACGAGATCACCCGTCGCGTTCTGGAGTCGCAGCGTCGTGCCGTCTTGCGGGCAGAACCGCTGATCGAGCTCGTATCCCGCTCCGCACTGGGGGCAGATCTTCAAACTGCTCACGCGCTCTCCACTCGCAGAATCTCGTTCCCGATGAGAATTCGCTGGCCCTTCCGGAGCGCGCGTTCACCACGGACGGCCATGGCGACGCCGTTTCTGCTGCCGGCATCATGGATGTAGTACTCGCTATCCTCCGAGCGGACTTCGCCATGCTTGCCGCTCATCGTCTGGTCGTACGGGAACAGCCAATCGCCCGTTTCGCGGCCAAGCAAGATGGACCGGCCAGGCGAGAGGTGCACGGTGTCCCGCACGCTGGAATCGGCGCGAAGCTGTTCGAGAACCGCCACGTCGGCTGCGGGAACGAGCGAGCCGAGGCGGCGGGTCGAATCGGCTTCCGGCGGGTGGGGTCCAGGATAGCCCAGACGGCGGAAGCGTAGAATCTGCGATCCGATGAGGATCAGATCTCCATCGGTCAGACGCGTCGGCTGCTCGATGAAGAGCCAGGTGCCGTTCCGAGAGCCGAGGTCCCGCAGCCAGAGCTGACCCGCGCGCTGTTCGACGCGCGCGTGGAGCGGCGACATGTATGGGTCACTCTCGAACCGAATGTCGGCGTCACCGCGTCCGACGACCGCCTCGCCGCGCTCGAGAACGTACGCGCGGGCGATGCTTCCCTCGTCGTCGAGCAGTGCCAGGCGAGGTTGTGCGTCGCGTCGCGTCGCCAAGATCCCCTGAGTGGGCGATCCCCCGGCCACTGGTGGCGACCCAGGCACGCTGTTCCGCACGATCTCGACGGATACGCGCTGGCCGACTCGATTGCCGCATCGCGCGCAGAAGAGGTCGACGCCCTGCAGATAGCTCGCGCCACACTGAGCGCACATTCCAGCACCGGCGGGGGCGATGCGAGTGCCGCAATAGCCACAAAAGGGAAGGCTGTTTTCCGCGTTCTTGTTGCACCGTGGACAGCGCATCGGAATCACGGCCGTGCGCACGGGAGAGGCAGTTTTTGGAGTCAACGCTCCAGGCGGCACGGCTGTCCTCGCAGCCGTCGCCGAGCCCGATACCTTCGGCGGCGACAAGGTCGCGTCACCTCCGGCTGTCGCCGCTCCACTTTTGACGCCGACCTGAGCCGCCGAGGCCGTCATCGGCTTTCCGCAGTCGATACAGAAGCGCGAGGTCGCGTCATTGTCTCGCCCGCAGAACGAGCAAGCGGTCAACCGTCACCTTCCAGGGCGGGAAAACCTCATGGCGCGCGAATATACGGAAAGTCCCCAGGGAAGGGCAACTTTGGGGTCGAGAAAGCAAACGAAGCGCGTCGAAAGGGGCGCGTTGAAAAGGGCGCGTCGAAAAGGGCGCGTCGAGAATGGCGCGTCGAGAGGGGCGCGTCGAGAAGAGCGCGTCGAGAAGGGGCGCGTCGAGAAGGACGCGTCGAAAGGGGCGCGTCGAGAAGGGCGCGTCGAAAGGGGCGCGTCGAAGACGGCGCGGCGAACTCCGTGTCGTTATACGACTGCTGTCCGCTCGAAGTAGTCGATGAGCGAAAGAATCATCCGGCTAATCGCAACAGAGAAATTCCAAAGCCTGAAAAAAGTCTTTCGATCGATCAGGTGCAGATTCACACACTTGCGCAGAAAGTCCTGGCTCTCCTCGAGCGAACCATTCGCCATTCGCGAGTAACGAATCTTCTCGGCGGCCGTGCCGCGTCCTAGTCCTTCGGCGAGCAATGCACTGATTGACTGCGCCGCTTCGGATAGCTGCGCTCTTAGTCTGGACGGTGAGCCGCGCGGAAAGCCCTGCGTCATTTCGATCACCATCTGGCCAAATTGCCGAGCAGCGTCGACAACTCGGAGCGGGTCGCGGTCGTCCATGGCGCACACTAAGCCAGGGATGTTTTAACGACGGCGCCATTTCCCCTCGCGGCGAAGCATTCTCGCGCCGCCTTGCTCCCTTCTCGATGTGCGACGCGCCGTTCTCGACGCGCCCTTCTCGACGCGCCCTTCTCGACGCGCCCTTCTCGACGCGCCCCTTTCGACGCGCCCTTCTCGACGCGCCGTTCTCGACGCGCCCTTCTCGACGCGCCGTTCTCGACGCGCCCCTTTCGACGCGCCCTTCTCGACGCGCCCCTTTCGACGCGCCCTTCTCGACGCGCCCTTCTCGACGCGCCCCTCTCGACGCGCCCTTCTCGCAGGCCCGACACCGCCCTAACCTTACCCCATGCGTGTCCTTCCCCCGGCCGCGGCGCTGCTGCTCGTCGCCTGCGGGCCCTCGCCCGCGCCTGTCGTTTCGCCGAGGCCGGCGCCCGCCCGAGATACATCGGTTGTCGCCCCGCCGCCACGTGAGGAGCCGTCGCCGGCGCCGCCCTTGCCGGCGATGCCGACGGTCGAAGGGCCGCTCGCGATCAAAGTCGTCTACCCGCCCGCTCAGCACCTCATCGAATCGCGCGATTCGAACTTCATCTTTGGATCGATCGGGAACGGGCACGCGACGCTTACGATCAACGGCACGCCGGCGAAGGTCTACCCAAACGGCGCTTTCCTCGCCTTCCTGGCGAATCCGTCGCCGACGGCACCACGCTACGATCTTGTTGCCGTCGCCGGCAACGACACCGCGCGGCTCTCCCACCCCGTACGCGTTCAGGATCCTCGCCCGGCACTCGGCCCCGCGGGGCCGCTCGCCGTCGATACCACGAGTATTACGCCACGGGCCCCGGCAACGAGCCAGATGCTCCTTCGGCCCGACGAACGGGTCCGCGTTGCCGTCCGCGCGCCGGCGAATGCAAGCGTCTGGGCAGCATGGCCAACGTCGAGCCAGTGGCTCGTCGCGACGCCCGGAGACACGGTGGCGGGTACCGGTTTCGCCGCAGACATCGCCGCTCGATCGCTCCACGACGGCGCGACGCTCTATGTCGCGCGCGGAGCGGATACGCTTCGCTACGCCCTGCTTCGACCCGATCTCTTCGACACGCTCTCAACACGTCTGGTGCGCGCCGGCGAGGCGCCAATTCGTCCTGATACCGATCGCGTCATCAACGGACGGCCCCTGCCGGGTGGTACGTACAAGTGGTTTCTGCTTCCGGGGACGACGCTCGAGATGACCGGCCGGATGGCCGGCTTCACGCGTGTCAGGCTCGACAGCGGTCTGGAGATCTGGCTGGCGGACAGCGACGTCGTGCCGGTGCCGTCCGGTACCCCGTTGCCACGTCGCGTGACGTTGAATGCGCGCGTTCGGACTACGCGGGAATGGGTCGACGTCGTCATCCCGATCCAGGGCGGCGAACGACCGGCATACGTCGTCGACGAAGGCGCGCGCTCGCTCACTGTCACTTTGTACGGGACGCGCGCCAACACCGACATCATCAACTACGCCGACAACGACACGCTGCTGCGCACGATCGAGTGGAAGCAGGTCCTCGACGATCGCGCGGAGCTCGACCTCACGCTCCGGCAGCAGCTCTACGGTTATCTGGTGCTCTGGGAAGACGGCAACCTCGTGCTCCGCGTTAGGCGCTCGCCCACGATCGACGCGCATAGTCCGCTTCGCGGGCTCACGATCGCGGTCGATCCGGGGCATCCGCCGATCGGAGCGACCGGACCGACGGGACTCTACGAAGCACAAGCGGTGCTGCCCGTTGGTGAGAAAGTGCGAGATCTGCTCGAGCGGCGTGGCGCGAAGGTGGTCATGACTCGAACCACGAACGACCCGGTCGAACTGGGTCTGCGGCCGATCATTGCACGCCGCGAGAACGCCAACGCCTTCGTTTCGATTCATCTCAACGCGTACGGCGACGGGGTCAATCCCTTCACGGCACGCAATGGATCCGGGACGTACTTCTTTCACAGGCTCTCCGAGCCCCTGGCGCGAACCGTCGAGACCGGACTGGTGACGCAGATGGGTCTCCCGAACCTCGGCGTCTACTACGATAACCTGGCCGTCGTTAGGCCGACGTGGATGCCGATGGTGCTCAGCGAAGGCGCGTTCGTGATCATCCCGGAGCAGGAAGCCGCGCTGCGCACGCCCGAGTTTCAAGCTCGTTATGCGCAAGGCATTGTCGATGGATTGGAGGAGTATTTTCGGTGGTTAGCGAAGCAATGAGAAACCTGATTGTCACGACGCTGGTCGGAATGATGCTCGCGTCACTGGCGCACGCCCAGGTCTCGCCGAACAAGAAGTACTACACGATCAGGACCCCGCACTTCTACGTCCACTTCACCGCCGCGACCGAGCCAACCGCTCGGCGCGTCGCCGTCGATGCCGAGCGTGCCTACTCCGAGCTGGCTTCGGAGCTCCATCCGCCGCGCGGACCGATTGACGTCCTCATCTCCGACGACGCCGACTACTCCAACGGCTCGGCGACGCCATTCCCGACCAATCGCATCGTCGTCTACGCCAATCCGCCGATCCAGAGCTCGTCGCTGCGCTTCACCGACGACTGGGGCGCGATGGTCATCACGCACGAGCTCACGCACATCTTCCACCTCGATCGCACGCGCGGACTCTGGAAGATCGGTCAGGATCTGTTCGGTCGCTCGCCGTATCTCTTCCCTAACGAGTACTCGCCCTCGTGGCTGACCGAAGGGCTCGCGGTGTACTACGAATCGCGTTTCACCGGCGCGGGACGAATCGAAGGATCCGAGCACCGCATGATCGCGCGCGCGAGCGCCGTCGATCACAGCTTTCCTTCCCTCAGCCAGGCGAGCCTCGCCGACCCGCGGTTCCCCTTCGGCGAGGCCGCGTACGCGTACGGTTCGCTCTTCATCGATTATCTCTCCAAGACGCGCGGCGCCGACGCGGTGCATCGCTTCGTCGAGAAAGCCAGCGCCGACATCATTCCCTTCTGGATCGACCTGCCCGCGCGCCAGGGCTTCGGGGTCAGCTTCTCCCGCGCGTACGGCGAATGGCGCGACTCGATCTTTCGCAGTCTCATCCAACTGAACCCGTCGACACCGGCACTCGTTGGTTGGCGTGATCTCACGCGCGAGGGTGTGCTCGTCTCCTTCCCGCGCTGGTTGGGCGATAGTAGCCTCGCCTTCACCGGCACCTCGGGGCGCGACGTCTATGCCGCGTGGTCGGTCGACCTCGCGGGGCGCCGCGAGCGGATCGGACGACGCAACAGTGAGTCGCCGCAGGTGCGCACGCCCGACGGCGGACTCCTCTACGCGCAGTTGGAGTTGACCTCGCCCTACGAGGTGCGCTCGGATCTTTACGTGCAGCACGGTGGACGGGAGCGCCGCCTAACGTGGGGCGCGCGGCTCTCCGTCCCTGACGTTCGAAGCGACGGCGAGATCGTCTCCGTCCAGACCGTGCCGGGCGGCATGCGACTCGTTAGGGTCTCTCCCGACGGACGCCGTATCACGCCACTGACGTCCGGCGGCCTGAACGAGCAGTGGAACGAGCCGCGCTGGTCGAGCCGTGGCGATCGCATCGCCGCCATTCGCTGGCGCTACGGCGGCATCTCCGAGGTCGTCGTCATCGACAGCGCCGGACGCGAGCTCCGGGTATTTGGCACCGGTCACAGCGTGCAGGCTACGCCCTCGTGGGCGCGTGCCGATTCGGTCGTCCTCTACTCCTCCGATCGCAGCGGGACGGCGCAGATCTACGTGATGAGCCTCGACGAAGGACGCGGGTTCCCCATCAGCAACTCCATCGCGGGCGTCTTCGAGCCTGTGGTGCACGAGCGAACGAGTCGTCCGCTGACGGCCGATCGGCCCGCATTCGAGATCGCCGCGGTTTCGTTGCGCGGCGACGGATATCACCTGGGCGTCGCACCGTGTTGCTTTTTTTCGCCGCCGACACCTAACGTCACCCAGGCTGGCGCCACGTCGGTGCCGGCGATCGGCATCGATTCGTCGCCCGCGCGGCCGTACTCGCCGTGGCGCCAGCTGGTGCCGCGCTACTGGGAGCCTTCGCTGAACCAGGGGATGAATCCAGGACAGCCGCGGATCGGCGTCGAGACGAGTGCCAACGACATCATCCGCCGCCACGCGTGGGACGCAGCCTTCCAGGTACCAACCGACAACAGCGGCGTCACCGGCGGTTTAGCATACTCGTATGCCGGCTTCGGACTGCCCGTCATCGATCTCTTTGCATCGCGTGACTGGACCAGGCTCGGTGATGTCGTCGACAACACGCCGCAGCAGAACGTCGTCGGCGCGATCCGGCGGCGCATCGACGACGCGGAGCTCGACGCCTCCTGGATCCATCCGCGCTACCGGAGCGCGTTCGTCGTTACTGCCGGCACTGGCGTCGAGAACTACAAATACGTCGGCGTGCCCGATGGCACGCTCCAGCTCATCGACACGACGGGCATCTTCCGCAGCCGGGTCTTCCCGCGCGTTCTCCTTGGCGCTCAATATGTCCGCACCCAGGCGGCGCCCTACAGCATCTCGCCGGAGGATGGGTTTACGATCGGCGCGACGGCACGGGAGCGCTGGCGCACGGACCTGGCCAACTCGGCGACACTCAGCACCGTCGCGGCGCTCACCGGTTACAAGTCACTCAACTTGCCCGGCTTCGCGCATCATGTGCTTGCCGTGCGCGCCGCCGCTGGCTGGCGGGACGATCGATCGACCGACTATTTCGAGGTCGGTGGGACGAGTGGGACGCCGGTCACGATCATCGCCGGTTATACGGTTGGCGAAGGAGCACGCGACTTCGGCGTTCGCGGCTTCGAGCCGGCGTCGCTCCTCGGCACTCGCGCCGTCGCCGGCAGCGCGGAGTACCGACTCCCACTCGTTATGCCCGGTCGCGGCCTCGCGACGCTGCCGTTCTTCCTCCAGCGCGCGTCGCTCAGCTTCTTCAGCGACTACGGCTCCGCCTGGTGCCCGGGCGCGCTCACGGGGCTCGTGTGCACGCAGGCGCTCGACGATCGATACGGTCTCACGCAGCACCGATGGATTGCGTCATACGGCGCCGAGCTGAATCTGAGTGCGGCCGTGCTGTCGTGGGACTCCCCGTACCGATTCCGTTTCGGCGTCGCCGCGCCGTACCACGATGACGGATTGTTTGTCGCGGCGAAGAAAGTCTCGGTCTACTTCGCGTCTGGACTCTCATTTTAGGTGACTGGCGTTCTCCGCGAGCGTCGCTGAGCACTACGAGTTATAAGCGTCCACTATTAGAACACGGACACGGCCGGACAAGTCCGGCCGTGTCCGGCTTTGTCCTGCTTTGTCCGTGTTCAAGCCGTAGATGCCTGCGCCGCCGCTCGGCTATTGGCGCGCCCTCCAAAACTCTGCGACGCTCTTCGCCGACCGCTCCGTCACCTTCGCGCCGAACGTGATAAACCATCCCGGGCCGCCGTTCACACTGAAGTCGGGGTCTCTCAGGTCGCCGATGCGGTAACCGACTGCCGCTTCCAGGCCGGCGCGGCTGAACGCGAGCTGCGGCGCCGCGTCCCACCTCGCCGTCGAGCTCGCGTGCTCCAGCAAGAGACGCGTCTCCGTGCGCGCCGCGAGCCAAGGCGTGATGTCGACCCCAAGGCGGTTGCCGATGTAATCCGCGGTAGAGCGCTGTGGTGAAACCGTCCCGTCGAGCTGCGGGATCAGGGCCGCCGTGCGGCGCGTTGCATAACGAGTCGCGACCTCGACGACCGGCGTCGGCGCCCAGACCGTCTCGAGCGCCAGGATCGTTCGCGCCTCGTCGCCCCGCGTCGTCAGCACCCCGGCCGTCAGCGGATTCGTCGCGTTCACATATTCAATCTTCGCCAGCGCATTCAGCGCGTCGCCGCCAATCGGACGGAACGCGAGTCCCGTCATCGTCGACATGCTGCGGCTGAACGTCGAGAGCGCATCGCTCTGCGACGTCTGCGTGTACTGCGTCTTCTGAAGCAGCGCGAGCGACCGGGCGAACGACATGTCACCCGACGCATCGAGAAGCCGTACCGAGCGCAGGGTCCCATCACGATATTCGCCGCGCGCGCTCAGCCGATATGGCTTGAGCGACGGCAGCAGCTCGGCGCCGACGCCGAATGCGGTGTAGTCCTCCTCGTTCTGGAGGAAGGGCAGGGCGCGCACCGGATCCGCGATCGACGCGTGGCCAACACCCTCACGGTGCTCCGCGGACGCGTTGAGCGTGAGCCCGTTCGAGAAACGGAACTGGTTATTGAGCCCGACGATCGCGGCGTTGTACTCCCCATTCGCGCCGGCGATCTGATACGAGCTCCACGCCTCGGAGTGATCGCCGATGCGGCTTCGCACGCCGAGATTGGTGATCGAGTAATTCGCCGAATCGCCACCGAGGAATACCTGCCGGTGGCGCGCCTCGAGTGAGACGCCCGGCAGGATACGATAGGTCGCGCCCGCACCGACGAAGTCGGGTTGCACGGCCGAACCGGTCGTCTCGAAGGCGCGCCGACCATCGCTGTAGAGATCGAGCGAGGGCAGCGGCGTCCAGGTGACCTTCATCTCGCCCGCCATCGCGCCATCGGTCGCGCTCGTCGTCGTATAACGATCGTTCACGACGTCGGACTCGATCTTGACCTTCGCCGGGAGCGATTGCACGACGCCCGCGAGCGTACGTCCACGCGACACCTCGGCCGCATCGAAGCGCTGCTCCTCGTGCTCGAGCCGCAGCTCCGTCGCGCCGAACTTCGCTTTCGCGCCCAGGTTCGTTTCTTCGGTGCCGGATTGCATCGTCAGGTTCGCGGGATTGGCGAAGCCGTTGCCGATCTGCATCCACGTTCCGCGCAGCGTCAGTGCGTCACCGAAGAACTTGAGCGAGCCGTGCGCCGCGGCGGCGACGCCGCTGGAATCCGGATTCTGCGAGTGCGTCAGCTCACCGCCGACGTCGATCCAGCCGCGCCACGCCGCGCGCAGATCGAGGCCGGCGAGGTGCTGCACGCCCGTCGCCTGCCCATCCTGCACCCACATCGCGCCGAGCCGCAACGTGTCCTGCGATGAATGCGAGAGATAGCGCGCCGCGTCGGCCGAGGCACGAGCACCCCACACGGTGCTGCGCGCGCCGCCCCCATCTGCCTCGAAGGTTGCGACGATGTACACCGGATTGCCGTAGACGTCGGTCGCCGGAAGCGGCTGCTTGAGCAACAGCGTCCCGTTCTCGTAATCGATCTGGTAATCGACGAAGCGTACGAGCTCTTGCCGGCTCACGACGCGTTGCGCGTTGTCGATCGCGCGCGTCTCGAGCACGACGTGATCGGTGCCGGCAACCATGCCTAACGCGAGAATGTACGGCCCCGAGACCCCCTCGCCGCGAATCTGCATCTGATGCACGGCTTGCGCCGTCGAGCTGCCGAATCCCTGAACGACCACGCCACCAGACGCAGTCGTCAGGCGCGTGGCGACGCCGGAGAACGATCGGCGATACGCACCGGTCTCGAGACCGGAGGCGAACTCGCTCGTCGTGACGTCACCGAGCTGCACCCAGTCGAAACCCCGCTCGACCTTCGCCGAGAGTGCATAACGAGAGGCTGCTTCCGCGCGCTGCAAGCTCGCGTCGCCGAGTATCGGATACTGCGATTCCTCGAGTGGGTCCCTTGTCCGTGCAAAGGCATCACGCCCCGCGTCGAGACGACGCGTGTCGTAGCTCAACGTCAACGACGTCTGATCGTCGAGCCGCCCCTTGGCGGTGAGCGAGGCGAAGGCATCCGGGCTGGCGCCGAGGCCGACGCGACCCACACCCGTGAGCATCAGCGGTCGCGCAACCGGCAGAATATCGATTGGCAGCTCGCCGCGGGCGTCGCCCGCCACGAACGTCAACCGTGAACGGCGGACCTCGTGGCCGGGACGCAACAGCACGGTGATCGTGCCCGATTCGTCCGCGCGCACCTGCACGCCGACCGACGATGCATCCGCGTCGACATTGGCTGGCGTCGCGCCTTCCGCGCTTACCGTCACGAGCACGCCGCCGACGACCGGTACGCCCCAGCTGTCGAGCACATGCACGCGGACGCTGTCGATCGTGTTGCCGTCGGCCTGGAGACGGAGCTTCGGGCGGTCTGCTTCGAATCGCGCCGGTAATCCCGACACATGCACCGCGACGCTGTCCCAACGAGTGGTGTTGAGCGAGTTCAGAAGTCGAACGCGCAATCGATGCGGCCCGCGTGCGAGACGCACGGCGATGAAGTCGAACACGCCGTCGACGCGCATCGTCGCGTTCGCGACCAGTGAGTCACCGTCGTAGAGTGCGACTGGACGTCCCGGCTCGCCACGCACGCCGACGTACACGTGGTCGCTCGACATCACGACGCCATCGTGCGGCGCGAAGATCTCGATCCCCTCGCCACGCGTCAGCGACGCGCGCTTCTCGGCCGCGCGATCCTCGGCTGTGCGGAGCGATGCGATGCGAGCGCTGTCGGCGACGCGCGTCGCCGTCAACGAATGGAGACGCACCGACACCAGCCCGAACTGTCCAGGAATCTGCGACCACGTGAGCGTGCGCGCGCCGGTGCGGTCGCGGCCGATCGTCGGATCGGCGATATGACTCTTGCCGAAGAACGAGGATCCAGAGACCGGTGCCCAGCCGTTAGGCAGAACGATCGTGCCCTCGCCGGGCCAGCCGGTGAAAGGCGGCTGTAAGACGACGTCGACGTCGGATTCCGCCGGCAACTTCCCGGCATCGGGGAAGTCCTCCGCCCTGGTCCGTGCGTCGGCGTGCTGCGCAACGAGCCGTGCGCTCGCGGAATCGATCGGCAGACAGAGCGTGCAGCTCGTGTCCGCAGGCTCGCACTCCGGCCTGTCCGAGGACTGTGCGGCTTTCGCCGAATCCGTCGCCAGAGGTGCGCCTTGCTGCGTGACGACGTCCTTTGCCGGCCGCATCTCGAGATGCGGGCAGAGGTACGACGTCACCAGTTCGCCAGTCTTCACCGCGCGCGACCCGACAAGCCGTCCGCCGGAGGCCACGAGACCGAAATCGATGCGCGGCGTCGTCCAGCCACTCGCGTCGCGGACCGCGACGTCTTGCGCCTGTTCTGCCGCGCGGCTGCCGAAGCCGAAGCCAGTCGGGACCGAAGCACGATCGACGCGGAACGAGTGACGTCCCGGTCGCAGATTGTGGAACGAGTACCGCCCATCCTTGTCCGTCGTCGCGACGTCGCCGTCATCCGTCCAGACGTCCACGCCTTCGATGCCCGGCTCACCCGCGTCCTGTTTGCCATCGCCATCGAGATCCGCCCACACCTTTCCGAACGCAGTACGGGTCTCCATCGGCATCGACTCGCGGACGTTGACGGACGCCGTGACGCGCGGCGAGAGAACCGACTCGTTCTCGGCGCTCGCGTACGCGCTGTTCACCATGATCTTGCCCTTGGCCGCACCGACGATGGCGACCGCATAACGAAGCGTCGCCGTTGCTCCCGGTGCGAGTGTGCCTCGCACGAAGATCATGATGTCGTGACCACCGACGGCCACCTCGACCGAGTCGGCGCCGATCGCGCTTCTCGTTGCGTAACGTCCGACTGGCGGCAGGTGGTCGTGGATGCGAATGCCCGACACCGGCGCGGTGCCCGTGTTCTGGACGATGAGCGTATAGGGAACACTCTCGCCCATGCCAGCCTCGATGACGTCGGCGCGCTTGACGAGTGACAACGAGTACGAAGCGGTGCCGATCATCTGCAGCGTGCTGGCGGTGGCCGATTCCGATGCGACGTTTCGGCCCGAGAGCCCGACGCCGTTGCGGACGTTCACCGTGTCCTGCACCGTCGGCGCGACGCGGACGGTGAGAAGAATGTCGGTCGTGGTGCTCGGTGACTGATCGCCCATGTTCCAGGTGAGCACGGAACCGGCGACGGTCGCCGCGGGGACCGCCGACACGTAGTCGAGTCCCGCCGCGAGCGTGTCGACGACGACGACCGAACGTGCGAAGACGTTAGGCGCGCCGTTCGTGTATCGAATGCGATACTGTACGAGCTGCCCGATGTGCGCGCTCGTCGGTCCGACGAGTTGCTTGTCGAGAGCGATCTGGGGAAGTACCGATGTCGACTGCACCGGCGCGGAGATACTGCTATCGGGTCCGATTGGCGTCCCGTAACTCGAGTTTGCAACGTTGGTGATCACGTACTGTGCGGGCACGTTGTTGACGCGTGCCTGAAAGCTCACGGTGCCGTTCTGCCCCGCGGCAACGTTGCCGACGGCCACTGAAACGACATTGTTCGCGCCGTCGAAGAAGCCGGCGTCGACGTCGGACGCGTCCGTGAGCGCCTGGCCCTTGAGGCGGAGCGTGCCTGGCACATAGGTGGTTCCCGCCGGAATCGTGTCTCTGACAACGAGCCCCGTCGCCGTGCCCGCGCCCACCGCGACGTACGAGATCGTGTACGTCACGACATCGCCGACGGTCGTGGTGGTGTGATCGACCGATTTGGCGAGGTCGACGCGAATTCCTGCCGCGCGAATATTCGTCGCGTCGACAATTACATCGTTCGCGGTTGGATCGAAGCTGCTCGTCGCGCGAACGTCGATGCTGTCGGTCGAGCCGCGTACCGCGGAGGCAGGCACGTCTTCTTGTACGAGGACCGAAGCCGACGCACCCATCGCGAGCGGGATCGGAGATGCGAGCAACAGGTCGCCGGCGGTGAGCGTTCCACTTTTGTCGACGTCGAGGTAGACGCGCGTCGCCCAGGCGGATCGCGAGACTGCGGAGACCGAGACGCCGTCCAGCGCGTTTCCAATATTTGAAACCGTATGCGCAAAGGTGACCGTCGTCGACGGATCCGTGACGACGCTGCGCGGCGGCACGACATCCGCGCCGCCCATCTGCCCAACCAGAATCGTGAGAGTATCGGCAGTGTTATACGGAAGTCCGTTCGCACCGACGAAATTGAGTATGGTGATGCTGACGATCTGCGTTCCCGCAGGCGTCTGCGCGCGCGACGCCCTCGGCGACAGGAAAATCGCCGAGAGCGCCCCGATGAGGGCGCACACCAGCCAGCCAGCCGTTAGGCCGGTCTGGGGTCTACGCCCCCAACGAAGGATGCGAAGCAAGGAGAGCATCATGGCGCGCCGGTGCTCGGCTTACTTGACCGAGGCCCGGATCCAGATGAAGCGCGTCGCGCCCGCCGTCAATGTTCCGGTAAGGCTTGCGCTGACGTTGTTACCAACATTCGAAATGGTCCAGCCAGCGAGGTCCCCCGTGCCCGACAGGAACGTCAGCTGGGCCGGAAGGTTGTCGGCGATCGCTACGGACGTCGCCGCGGTGGTTCCGCTGTTCGTGACCGAGATCTTGTACTGAATGTCCTCGTTAGGTAGCACGGTATCGGTGGGACCGAGCAGCGTGATCTGGTTGTCACGGTACGCGGCCTTACCGACGGTGATTGCCGGCCGAATGACCGTGAGGTCTGCCGTGCCGTCATCGGTCTTGGTGTTGTCACCGACCGACGTCGCCTGCAACTTGAGGTTGTCCGTCGTACCCGCGGCCACGTTGCCGATCGAGTACACGACGTCGATGTTCATTGCCGTCGCCGCCGCGATCGCCACGGACGTCGACGTCCCCGCGACGCCGTTCACCGAGACGACGGTAATCGCCGAACCGGTGTTCGAGGCCACGAGGTTGAAGTTGTCCGAGCCGTTACCGTTGTTCGTGACGGTGAACGTGAACGTGTAGTTCGTTCCGTTGCTCGGCAGCTTTTGCAGGTTCTGACCACCGTCCGGCGTCGTCGCAACGGCGTACGTCTGTGCCGGCGTGATCGTCGTGACCTGGTTGTCGCTCACCGTGTTGGTGCGCACCGACGTTCCGGTGAGCGTGTAGTTCGTCGCGACGCCACCCTTGTTTGCGGCGACGTCGTACTTCACCTGCACGGTAATGGTGCTGCCTTGCGTAATGTTCGACGCCGCGAGCGCCGTGTTCAGTGCTGCGAGCGTCGCGTATGGCGTCGCGTTAAACACGTAGCTCGTCACGGTAATCACAGAGCCAACGGAAATTGCTTCGGCGACCTGTACCTGATCGGTGCCGTTACCGATGTTCTGAATCGTGAACGTCAGCGTGTTGTTCGCGCTTGGTGACGCGGGCGTCGCGCTGGCGGCGCCGGCGACGTCGACGCCGGCCACGAAGCCGACCGTGACGCTCACCGACGCGTTCACGGCCGAGTAGGTGTTGCCATTGGCATCGGTGAACGACACCGTCGCGGTGTTCGTGATCACCGTGCCCTCGGGAGTCGGCGACTGCGCAAGCAGTACGGGCGCCGCGGCGAGCGTCAACAGCGACGCGAGGCCGAAGGTCCGTAAGGCTTTGCCCGCCGACCGGAAACGTGTGGACATCATCTTCTAAGCTCCTGGAATCGTTAGGTTGGTGGCGTTACTTCGTGGTCGAAGAACGCGCGACGACGACTGACGGGACCTGCGCGTCGTATTCGGCGCGGATCTGCGCGCCCTTCGGCACGTCGCCGCGGACCGTCCAGCGGACGTGCGTGTACATCTCCGCCGGGGCCGGCTGCTGCGCGTGCTGGCCATCGACGACGGCGTCGATCATCGGGGCGGGCGAGAACGTCTTGCCGCCGTCGATGGAGTAGAGGATCGCGACGTCCGAACGATCCGCCTTCGCCGATCCCACCTCGTAGCGCAAGCCAGCGGGAATCGGATTGTCGAGCACGATGCCATGGACGGCACCGGCCGACACGTTCGTGAACAGGAGGTGATAGCGCACCGTGTCGCCGGGAAGCGCGCGCGTCGAGTCGCTCTGACGCGGCGTGTGCGCGCTCAGGATCTCGGCGCTCAACTTCAGCGCCTGCGCGCGCGGCGCCTTCTGCGCATTCGCCGCGAAGGCGGCGGACAGGAGCAGGAGGCCGGTGATTATGACACGCTCAATAGTTTTGTTCATCGTTCGTTCTCCTCGAAGTCATCATGAATGGAGCAATCGTTAGGTGAGGTGAGTTCCCCGGCTGGGGTGCGCTCGCGCCAGTCGATCTCGCCACCGCAGTGGGGGCAGATCGCCCAGCGGCCGAGGATCTGATTGGGGGGATGCCGGCTCCTTTGCCGGCAGGTGGGACAGGAGAGGATCACGAGGGGCTCCGGGTTGGGATTTTGAGCCCCTGTTAAGGCACTCCCCGTGCCCTGGACCAGCCCGCTTGTACCGCTATAAGTGCATGTTGCTATGGCACTTACAGGTATGGGCGAGCATATTATTTCGAAGCCACCGTTACCCGGTTACCGAGAAGGAACGAGCCTGGTAACGGCTCCTCTTTTGTCATCCTGAGGGCTCGCTCCATGTCATCCTGAGGAACGAAGCGATGAAGGATCTACTTTCCCGAGTTAGGTGCTGAAGCCGACAGTTGGAACGAGCCCGTACTAGAAAAAACGATGGGCCATCGCGATCGCGATGGCCCATCGTTCTCGTTATGCGCTAGTAAGAAAGTGGGTATCCTACTGGCTCGATCTCGCCGGCTGGCTCGATGCAGTGACGGTAGATCCTTCGGTCGCGGTGCTCCCTCAGGATGACAACGGTCAGCGAATTCGCGAGATGAAGCTGAGCGTCCCCTGATTATTCGGCGCCGTGCTCGAGAGTGCGGCCTGCAATCGCCAGCGAATGCGATTCACGCAGCGGTCGTAGCCGACGGGCGCGCTGCAGCCGGTACTGAATGGGACGTACGTCCACGTGATGCCCGCGTCGTTCGAGTACTCGATCACGACCGTGACACCCACGGGAAGCGTCGCCGACGCGCTCGCGAGCTTGTACTGCACGGAGGTCGGTATCGAATCGACGACGGCGAGACTGGCCGCGCTCGCACCGCCAACGTTCGTCACCGTGGACGTGAACGTGAGATTCGTCCCCGGCATTTGCGTCCCGCCAGGATTCACGGCCTTCCCGATCGAGATCACCGGACGGATGACCGTGACGATCAACACGCCGGTCGACGTCTTGGCGTTGTTGCCGACCGAGCGGCCCGTGAGCTTGAGCGTGTCGATCGTGCCGTTGGCGACGTTGCCGATTCGGTAGGTCACGGTCACCGTCACCGTTCCCAAGCTCGCCAGCGCAGCGCGGCGCGCACTATCGGGATTGGCGCCTTGCGTAATGCTCGTGCCAGTGATCGAGACGACGCTGAGCGCGGTACCGGGATTCTTCGACGTGAGCAGGTCGTAGCTGTCGCTCACCGCGCCGCTATTCGTGACCGTGAACGTCGCCGTCAACGATCCGCCATTCGTCGGCAGACTCGTTAGGCTCGTACTCGCCGGCGTGACGGCAACGTCGTAGTGCGGATCGATCTGGATCGTGTGCGCATCGGTCGCCTCGACCTGGAGACTGTTCTTGAGCGCGAGCTGAAGATTGTTCGCTGTCGACGTGGCTGTGAAGTTCGTGAACTTGAGCCCCGAGATCACGACGAAGTCATTCGCCGCAAAGGTCCCGGTCACGTTGATGACGACCGTCGCCGTCCCCGTGTAGGAGACGGTGGTGCTCACTTGCCCCGACGCGCTCCCCGTGATCGTCACCGTCGGCACCGACGTATCCCACTGCATGTTGAAGCCGGTGGGAATCGTGATGTGAATGTCGCGATTGAATTTGATGTTCCCGCCACCGACGTCGGTGACCGTGATCGAGCTCGCGGTCGTCGTCGCATCGGCGACGTGAAAGAGCTGATTGGCCGCCGACGAAATGGTCTCTTGCGCGCGGAGCGACGCCGGCACGCACGCCAGCAACGCGCCGAACGCCAGGCGCCGGACGACACAAATGAAAGTCGAATGCAGACGTGGACGGATCATCGTGTGCAAGACTGCTGCACGCCCCGCGCCGTAATGAGTATGCACTTAACTCGTTGGTGCTGCGCTTGTTACTCGAAGCGGGCGCGCTCGGCCGGTTACCAATCCGTAACGGCTTCGGTAACGGGAGGACGGGAAGGCCGGAGCGCTGCCAGAGGGCAGAGGGCAGAGGGCAGAGGGTAGAGGGCAGAGGGCAGAGGGTAAAGAGCATCGAGCGTGAAATCCGCGAAGTAGTAGGCAGCCTACAGCCACGGAAGCCACGTTGCCTAAGAAAACATTGTCTTGCATGTAGCATTTCTACATCCTATGATCGCGTACACTCAACCCTCAACCCTCAACCCTCAACCCTCAACCCTCAACCCTCAACCCTCAACCCTCAACCCTCAACCCTCAACCCTCAACCCTCAACCCTCAACCCTTTGCCCGCCGATCCCACTCTCTCCCGCCTCGAGCTCCTTCAGGGCACGCTCGACTTCATCATCCTCCAGACCCTCCGCTGGGGGCCCCGGCACGGCTACGGCCTCGCCCAGATGATCCGCGCGAATTCCAACTACATGCTCCAGATCGAGACGGGCTCCCTCTACCCCGCGCTCCATCGCCTAACGAAAAAGAAATGGGTCACCTCCGAGTGGAGCACGTCGGAGAATGGCCAGCGCGTTCGCGTCTACACACTCACCCCTGCCGGCGAGAAGCAGCTCGCGGTCGAGCGCTCCAAATGGCAGCGCCTCACGTATGCCCTCGCTGGTCTGATGCTCGAGCCTCCAACCGAGAGCCAATCATGAAATGGCCGTGGGAAGCGCGCCGCGAAGCCGATGACCGCGCGCTCGACGACGAGATTCGCGCGCACTTCGCGATGGCCGTCGCCGATCGCGTTGCGCGCGGCGAGTCGCCCGACGACGCCGCGGCGGCTGTCCGCCGCGAGTTCGGGAATGTCGGTCACGTGAAAGAGGTCACGCACGAGACCTGGGGCTGGCTCTGGCTCGAGCGACTCACCCACGACGTTCGCTACGCGCTCCGCTCGCTGCGCCGCGCGCCTATCTTCGCGGTCGTTGCCATCCTCACGCTCGCGTTGGGCATCGGCGCGAACACCGCCATGTTCACCGTCGTGCGCGGCATTCTGCTGCGGCCGCTCCCGTTCCACGATCCCGGCGCGCTCTTCCTCGTGAGCCATGCGCCGGATCGACTGCGTTCCATCGTCGGCCCTTCGATGACGGACAAGGAGTATACGCGCTATCGGAGCCTAACGAGCCAATTCGTCTCGACGTCGACCTACAACAGGTACCCCGCGACACTCCTCGGCGCCGGTGAGCCGCTCCGGGTGGCGACGGCCAGCGTCTCGGCCAATTTCTTTGCGACCCTCGGCGTTCGCGCCCAACTCGGTCGCGTCTTTCGCGCGGCCGAGGAGCAACTCGGCGCCAATGCCGTCGTCGTCATCGGCAATCGCCTCTGGCGCGATCGCTTCGCCGGCGACCCGACCGTCATCGGTCGATCGATCAGCCTCGAAGGCTACACGAAGACCATCGTCGGGGTCATGCCTCCGGGTTTCGAGTTTCCTCAACACACGGAGATCTGGACACCGCTCGTGATTCAGCTCTCGAGCACCAACAGCCGCTTTCAGCCCGTCATCGCCCGCCTGGCACCGAACGCAACCGTCGGCGAGGCGTTCGGCGAGTTGCGCACCTTCGCCGCGAACGAGGAGCGCGCCGATGCGCGGCACAACGACGAGCATTTCACGGCCGCCATCATGCCGCTGCGCGATGGCATCGTCGGCGACGTGCGCGCCTCACTCTACATTTTCGCGGGCGCGGTAGGACTCGTCCTGCTGATTGCGTGCGCCAATGTCTCCAACCTCATGCTCATGCGCGCCGCGACCCGCACCCACGAGCTGGGCATCCGCGCCGCGCTCGGCGCGAGTCGCTCGCGCTTGTTGCGGCAACTTCTCACCGAAAGCGTGATCGTCTCGCTCGCCGGCGGCGTCATCGGCCTCGTCATCGCGTATGGCGGCGTGGCGCTTCTCCTCGCTGCTGCGCCACCGGATCTGCTCCCGCGCACGAAGGAAATCCACGTGGACCTCGTCGTGCTCCTCGGTGCCTTTCTGACGTGCATCATCACGGGCGTGATCTCCGGCGCTGCGCCCGCCATCACTGCATCGCGGCGCGACGTGCGCGACGCTTTGAGCGAGACCGGTCGCATGACCACGCGCATCCCGTTGCACGCCGTGTTCGTCACGGCGGAGACGGCGCTCGCATTGGTGCTATTGATCGGCGCGGGCCTGCTCGTCCGCAGCTTCGAGCGCTTGCGCGGCGTGGATCTCGGCTTCGTGCCGGACAACGTCATCACGGTGACGCTCGATTTTCCGGACACTCGCTACAAGACGGCGGCGTTGTTGCACGACGTCCAACGCCGCCTCTCGGAGCGCGTCGCGGCCATCGACGGCGTGCGCGAATCGGCGGCGGTGAACTGGATTCCGCTCTCGCAGACCACGATCATGGGCGACTTCTCGCTCGACGACGGCCGCTCGTTGCCGCCGGGCTACATGGTCCTCAAGCCGTGCGTCACCGCGGGCTACTTCGCGGCGATGGGTATTCCCATTCGTCAGGGACGAGGCTTCCTCGCGAGCGATGGGCCCGGCACCGAGCGCGTCGCGATCGTGAGCCAGGGTGTCGCCCACCGTCTCTGGCCCAACGCGAGCCCGATCGGCAAGCGCCTAACTATGCAAGACAAGCCGACACCCGGCGACTGGATGACGATCGTCGGCGTCGTCGACGACGTCGCGCAGGAAGGACTCGCGCAGGTACGCGCGGAGGCGATCTATCAGCTGCTGCCGCAGGTCGACCAGCCCTTCTTTATCAATCATCTCAACATGGTGGTGCGCACGGACGCGGCGCACAGTGCACTCGTCGCCAAAGCGCTGCGCGTCGCTGTGCGCGAGGTCGATCCGGAACAGCCGATCGAGTCGATCATGACGATGACGTCGCGGATCAGCGGCGTCGTCGCCGAACCGCGATTCCGCACGTTGCTCCTCGGCGTCTTCTCGCTGATCGCGCTCTCGCTCGCCGCGATCGGGATCTACGGCGTTCTCGCGTACGGCGTCACTGCACGCACGCGTGAGCTCGGGATCCGGATTGCCCTCGGCGCGACCGCGGGGGGCGTCATTCGGGTCGTGCTCGTGGGCAGTGCGCTCCTCGTTCTCCCGGGTCTTGCGATTGGCCTCGGCACGTCGCTCATAGCGACGCGCGTGCTGCGAACGTTCCTGTTCCAGGTGCAGCCGAGTGACGCTTTGACCTACGTTAGCGCGACGCTGCTGTTGCTTGTCGTTGGGCTTTGCGCGGCATACGTCCCGTCGCGGCGCGCGGGCCGGATCGATCCATTGATAACGATGAAATAGGATGACCGTTGGCGTCGCTCCTGGCGCGTCAACTTCTGCGAGCAGAAAGGCTTCTACAGTTTTTGAGAGGACACAGCCGGACAGGGGCCGGACACAGCCGGACAAAAACAAAAGAGCGTGACAACGACTGCTTGAGGAAAGTCGTTTCGCTTTTTCGTCCGGCTTTGTCCGGTCCTGTCCGGAGTTGTCCGTGTTCCAAGACTGTAGATGGTTGTCGCCGAGAGGAGTCCAGCCACGGTCCGCGAGATCCAAAGAGCAGGTTGTTAGAGCAGTCCGTGCCGCTTTCTCCTCTCCCAGAGGCTCTTTCTCGAAATACCTAACGACTCCGCCGCTCGTTGTATGTCGCCGTCGAGCTGCTCGAGCGTCTGCCTGATGTACTCCTTCTCGACGTCCGCCAGCGACAGTCCTTTGGAGATCGCATACCCGTTCGGCGAGTGGCCGTTGCTCGAGGGCGCGTCGACGGCCGTGAGCGGGGGCAGGTGCTCCGGCATCAGGACCTCGCCGTCGGCGAAGATCAGTGCGCGTTCGATCACGTTGCGCAGCTCGCGCACGTTCCCCGGCCAGCGCCATGACGTTAGGCGCGCGAGCACGGAGGCATCGATCGACTTCACGCTCTTCTTGAACTGCCGATTGAATAGCTCCCGGAAATGATCCGCGAGGTCCGGAATCGCGCTCGGCACGTCGCGCAAGGGTGGGAGCGTGCACGTCACGACGCAGATGCGGTAGTAAAGATCCTGCCGGAAACGCCCCGCGCGGACGTGCGCCTCGAGGTCGCGGTTCGTCGCCGCAATGAGGCGGAGATTGACCTCGATCTCTTCCGTGCCGCCGACACGACGAAAGCGGCGCGACTCGAGCACGTTGAGCAGCTTTGCCTGGAGCTCCGGTGACAGCTCGCCGATTTCGTCGAGGAAGAGCGTCCCGCCATTCGCGACCTCGATGAGGCCGCGCTTGGACTCGCGCGCGTCCGTAAAAGCGCCGCGCTGATAGCCGAACAATTCGGCCTCGAGCAAATGCGCCGGAAGGGCGGAGCAATTGATTTCGACGAAGCGCCCCTTCGCGTGCGCACTCGTGTAATGCAGCGTCCGCGCGACGAGGTTCTTGCCGGTTCCGCTCTCCCCGAGCAACAGCACGGTCGAGTTGGGGATCCCGGCAACGCGTCGCACGAAATCGCGCACGTCTTCGATCGCGGGCTCGTTGCCGAGGATCGCGCCGGCGGAGAACTTCGCCTTACGCGTGCGCTCGAGACTCGCGGCTTCCTCGCGCATCGGCCGCTCGTCGATTGCACGGCGAAGCTGCGTCAACAGCTCGTCGACGTTCACCGGCTTGAGCAGGTAGTCCGTCGCCCCCGCCTTGAGCGCGGCGACGGCGCTCGCGATCTCCGTGCTCGCCGTGAGCACGAAGATCGGCAGATGCGGATCGGTCGCTCGGAGCTGCCGCGTCACCTCGATCCCGTTGATCTCGGGCATCATCAGGTCTGTGATCACGGCATCGGGCGGCTCCTCGCTTCGGCGGTCGAGCATCGCTCGCGCGTCGGAGAAGAGCTCGACGTTCAGCGATCCCTCATTACGAAGATTCGCGGCCAGCAACTTCGCGAAGAGCAAATCGTCATCCACAACGAAGAGCTTGCGCATTTTATCGGCAATACCTCGTGTGGAGACAGACGCCCTTGTCAAAATCCCCAGTGCCGTCGGCAGAGGACCTGGTCCGCGTCGTCCTGATCGAGGACGACGCGGACTTGCGGCGCGTCGTGCAGCTCACGCTGCAATTCGGCGCTGCATGGCTGGTGGAGACGGCGCCGGACGGCCCATCGGGGATCGAGATGGTCAAGCGCGAGCGGCCAGATCTGGTGCTCCTCGATCTCATGATGCCGGGGATGGACGGATACGAGGTCTGCCGCCGGCTCACTGCCGACGAGTCGACCAGACCAATTCCGATCGTGTTGCTGACGGCAAGACAGAACCTTGATCCCGAGCGCGTGCGCGCGAGTGGCGCCCGCGGAGTCATCACCAAACCATTTGATCTCGACGCGTTGGCGCCAGCCATCTTACGGCTCTGTCGAGAAGAGGAAGTGCCGAAACAATGACGACTGCCATGAAGCAGGTTCCAACGGAAGTCTTGGCGGAGCTCGCGAACGAGTTCGCCGCCGGACTGCCGGCGCGAACTGCCGTGATGCGCGAGGCGGTGGACGAGATCGCGCGTCGCCGTTCGGTGGAAGCGGCGCACCGCCTTCGCCTCTCGGCGCACGCACTCGCCGGTACGGCCAGCGCCTTCGGCGCGACGGAGCTCGTGCCTCACGCCGAGCGCCTCGAGGCGTTAGGCAAGGAGTGGCAGGAGCGGAATGGCGCCGCGACCAGGGCCAGCGTCGCCGTTGCACGCCGCGCGATCCAGCTGCTCGCCGCAAGTCTCGACGCGGTCATCGACCGCCAGCGCTTGCGATGACCACCAGCGTCCGCCCCCTCGCGAGCTCGGGGGAGGGAAGCGGAAGAAGCATCTCCGTCGCACGGCTCGAGGTCGTGTCCGAGTTGGGCACGCTCATCAACACGACCTTCGACCTCGACCTGATTTTTCGAACGGCCATCCTGAAGTTGCCTCGGGTACTCACGATGAGGCGCGCCAGCGTCGTCCTCGTTACCGAGGACGGTGCTCGCTACGCGATTCATACCTTGTATGACCGGGAGCGCGGTGGATTTGTAACGGAGCGGGGCCGGTTCCCGATCGGCGCCGGCCTTACCGGGCAGGCGATCGTTGCCGGGCGCGCCGTCCACGTCAACGACTTCGAGGGACGTGCCGACATTCGCGGTCCGAACGAAGGACGCGTCTCGGTCCTCGCGATCCCACTTCGCATGGGTGGCCGTGTTATCGGCGCGCTGACGCTTGGCGCGCCCGAGGCCGAAGCCTTCGGCGGGGAAGACTTCGAGCTTGCTCGAATCGTTGGGCGCCATATCGAGACGGCGCTCCACTACTCCCATCTGTTCGCGACGATCTCCAGGCAGCGCGACGAGCTGGCGGAGAAGAACACCGAGGTGAAGACGGAGCACCGCCGGCTCGAGGCGCTCATCGAAGCCTCCGACTCGGCGATCGCGATGGTGCAGGACCAGCGGGTCGTCTTCGCCAATCAGGCCTTCGCGCGCCTAACGAGCATGGCGCACGAGGACGTCGTCGGCGCCACGATGGAGACGGTCCACGCGCGGTTCGCCCCGATGCTCAAGGACGAGGCGTCGATTGCCGCCGAGCGCGAGGCATTGGCGGGCACGCTCGCGCTGCGCGACCGTGTCGAGATGGCCGTTCCGCAGTGCGCGACACTGCAGCGCGTGGTCGCGCCGCTGCTCGACAACCGGGGCGTGATCCTCGGCCACATCATTATCTATCGCGACGTCACCCTCGAGGCAGACGCCGACGCCGCGAAGGACGAATTCGTGTCGGTCGTGAGCCACGAGCTCCGCACGCCTTTGACGTCGATCAAGACCTCGTTAGGCCTGCTCGCGCGCGGCGCGGCGGGACCGGTACCTGAAGGGATGGAGGAGCTGCTCGACATCGGCCTCCGCAACCTCGACCGGCTGATCCGCATGGTCGAGGACCTGCTCGACCTCGGGAAGATCGAGCGCGGCAGCGAGCCGGCGGTTGTCCGCGCGGTGAACGCGGAGACGGTGACGCAGTGCGCCCTGCAGACGGTGAGCGGTCTGGCGGTCGCGCGGCGCATCACCGTCATCCGTCGCTCCGGCGCGAGCGCCATCGACGTCGAAGCCGATGGCGATCGGCTGGAGCAGGTGTTCGTCAACGTGTTGAGCAACGCGATCAAGTTCTCCCCGGAAGAGTCGATCGTCACCGTCGGATGGCGACTGCTGGATGGCTGGGCCGAGTGCGTCGTCGCCGACGAGGGTCCCGGCATTCCGGCCGATCAACTCGAGCGAATCTTCGACAAGTTCCGGCAGATCGGTTCGGCGAGCACGCGCCAGCATGGCGGCGCGGGATTAGGTCTGGCGATCAGCCGGCGGCTCGTGGATAGTTTCGGGGGAAAGATCTGGGCGGAGAGCGATCCCGGACGGGGCTCGCGGTTCATCGTTAGGCTCCGCCTGACCAACAGCGGCGAACGATTTGGCCGCGATCCGGCTTCTTCTATATGAAGGATCGAGTACAAACCTCCGGAGAACCCCAATGCGCTCGAAAGCACTACTCATTGCTGCACTCTCGCTGCTCACACTGGTTGCGGCGTGTCCGAAGAAGGGCGGCGGTTACTTCAGACCCGCACCGACGCCCGTAACGAATCACGCCACGCGCTGACGCCTAGGTGGAGCTGGCTGCTCGTGAAGCCGCCACCTCGCCACCGCCGCGACGGCCGGGCGCTGCCTCTCGCTGCCGCGCGAACTCCAACAGGTCGGCGTTGAACTGCTCCTGGTGCGTCGCCATGAGTCCGTGCGGCGCTCCCTTGTACACCTTGTACGTCGCGTTCTTGATCATCTTCGACGAGCGGTCGCCGCCGACGGTTATCGGCACGATCTGATCGTCGTCGCCGTGAATGACCAGCGTCGGGATGTCGAATTTCTTGACGTCCTCGGTGAAGTCGGTCTCGGAGAATGCTTTGACGCAGTCGTGCGCCGCCACAAGGCCACACTGCATGCAGAGGAGCCAGAAAGCGTCGAGAACGCCTTGAGGAACCTTGGCGCCCGGGCGATTGGCACCGTAGAACATCAGGCTGAGATCCTTCCAGAATTGCGAGGCATTCGCGAGCAGCCCCGCGCGAATCTGGTCGAATGCCTGAAGTGGAAGACCGTCGGGATTCTTCGGCGTCTTCAAGAGCCCGGGCGTGACAGCATCTACGAGCACCGCCTTGGCGACGCGCGTTGTTCCGTGCCGGCCGATATAGCGCGTAACTTCACCTCCTCCGGTGGAGTGGCCGACATGAATGACGTTCGTTAGGCTGAGCGTTTCTATAAGAGTGGCGAGGTCGTCCGCATACGTGTCCATGTCGTTGCCGGACGACGTTTGCGTCGATCGTCCGTGACCGCGACGGTCGTGCGCGATCGCACGAAAGCCGTTCGACGCAAGAAAGAAGAGCTGCGGGTCCCACGCGTCGGCATCGAGAGGCCATCCGTGGCTGAAGACGACGGGTTGTCCCGAACCCCAATCCTTATAGAAGATCTGCGCACCATCGTTCATCGTGACTGTTGGCATCGCGCCTCCCCTTTTTGTTTTCGGACAGACAGGCAAGGGCACCAAAGTTCGTGGTCACGTCTCGATTTCAGCATTGGCCGTTGGGCCCATGCGCGCGATGACAGGCTCTACTACTTGGCGCCGACTAGCTATCGTTATCGGCGCCCTCTACAGGCTTGGTACTTTGTGATCGATCCGACCGCGTTTATTCACCCGACAGCTGTGGTGCTGGGTGATGTGACCCTTGGGCGCCGAGTGTCGGTGTGGCCGACGGCAGTCCTGCGAGGGGATTCGGACGTCATCGTCGTCGGCGACGACAGCAACATCCAGGACGGCGCGGTCATTCACGCCGACGAGGGCGTGCCGACGCACATCGGAAACCGCGTCGCGATCGGGCATCGCGCGATCGTGCACGGCGCGACGATCGAGGACGACGTGTTGATCGCGATGGGCGCGGTGGTCTTGAATGGCGTGCACGTCGCCACGGGATCCATAATCGCCGCGGGCGCAGTGCTCCCGGAAGGCAAGCGGATTCCGGAGAACTCGCTCGTGATCGGCGTGCCGGGCCGAATCGTTAGGCAGACGACGGCCGAGGAGCGCGAACGGATCAGGCACACGGTCCGCGCGTATCTCGAGCTAGCCGAGCAGCACCGTTCCGGCCGCTGGGCTCGGCATCAGGCGTGACAACCTCGTTACGAGGGGCTCGGAATATGCACGTGATTCCGAGCAAGT
The DNA here is from genome assembly GCA_036496605.1 of Gemmatimonadaceae bacterium. Classification (NCBI taxonomy): domain Bacteria; kingdom Pseudomonadati; phylum Gemmatimonadota; class Gemmatimonadia; order Gemmatimonadales; family Gemmatimonadaceae; species Gemmatimonadaceae bacterium. The sequence goes on from DASXKV010000016.1 coordinate 28,410, forward strand.
GACGCGCGCTACAGCGAACGCTTCCCGCCAGGAGTATCTTTCGGAGTCGGTCCGCCATGACGAGCGAGGGAGTTCGCCACTGGCGTCCAAGTCGTGAGAGCACGCAGTGTTGTGGAGAAGTCGATGCAAGTCTCGTCGTCAATTCGGGGCGTAACCGGCAACCACTCTCAGTTGTCAACACGGACCATATTGTTTTCAACGCGCTATCGACAGGCGTTACACGTTCGTGATCTTGATTTTGTAAGACTCTTCCACAAATGCACTTATGGCGGGACTGGCGCGGACTCACGAGTCGTCCTAGCTTCCGCGCCCGCGCTCCCCAATCAGTACGTTGTGCCGATGCTCTTCGATTTCCTCCCTTCCGATAGTTCGCGCTCGAGTCGGTTCCGCTCGAGCTACTCCGCCACAGTCTAAGTACTCGTTTCACCGTCCCACCAAGGGAGAGTCGTCTCATGTCGCTTCCCGTCAATCCGCCATCGGAGCCCGTTTCGTTCTCACCTAACGCTCGCACCGTTCTGGAGAAGCGTTATCTGGTGAAGAACGAGAAAGGGCTACCGGTCGAGCAGCCGGAGGACCTGTTCTGGCGCGTGGCGACAGTCGTCGCTACGGCGGATCGACGCTACGGAGCGAGCGAGGGCGCCGTCAGCACGGTGGCCGAAGAATTCTATGCGTTGATGACCCAGCGTCGCTTCGAGCCCAACTCGCCGACGCTGATGAATGCGGGACGCCCGTTAGGCCAGTTGAGCGCGTGCTTCGTGTTGCCTGTCGAAGACGCACTGTCGAACGACAAGAACGGGATCTATGACACGCTCGGCTCGATGGCGCTCATTCATCAGAGCGGCGGCGGGACGGGCTTCTCCTTCTCGCGCCTGCGCCCGAAGGGATCTATGGTCCGCTCGACCACCGGGGTTGCTAGCGGACCAGTCTCTTTCATGAAGTTGTATGATGCCTCCACCGACGCGGTGAAGCAGGGAGGCACGCGACGCGGCGCGAACATGGGGATTCTGCGGGTCGATCACCCGGACATTCTGGAGTTCATTACCTGCAAGGAAGACCTGACGCAGGTGACGAACTTCAACATCTCCGTCGCCGTGACCAGGAAGTTCATGGACGCGGTGCAAGCGGGGACGTCCTACGATCTCATCGACCCGCATAGCGGCAACTCTGTCGGTCAGCTCGACGCGCGCACGCTGTGGGACAAGATGATCCTCGGCGCCTGGCGCACGGGCGAGCCCGGCGTGTTCTTCGTCGACGAAGCCAACAAGTACAACCCCGTCCCGCACCTTGGCAGTTACGAAGCTACTAATCCGTGCGGCGAGCAGCCGCTTCTCCCCTACGACGTCTGCAACCTGGGGTCGATCAATGTCGGATACTACGTCCAGAATGGCTCGATGGATTGGCAAGCTTTTAAGGCTGACATTCACCTCTCTACCCACTTTCTGGACAATATCATAGATGTAAACAAGTACCCGCTTCAGGAGATCGACGCGCTCTCGAAGCGCATCCGCCGCATTGGACTCGGCGTCATGGGCTTCGCCGATGCGCTCGTTAGGCTCGGGATCCCGTATGATAGTGAGGACGGCGTCGACTTCGGCCGGAAAGTCATGGAATTCGTCGACGTCGAGGCGAAGCGCGAGTCGAACCGCCTCGCCAACGAGCGCGGACCGTTCCCGGAGTGGGCGAAGAGCATCTGGGGACCGGACGAGACGTGCGCGCGCGACGCGGAAGGGAAGCGAATTCGTCCGATGCAGCTCCTCCGCAACTGCAATGTCACGACCGTCGCGCCGACGGGAACGATCTCGATCATCGCCGGCTGCTCCTCGGGACTCGAGCCGCTTTTTGCCGTTGCGTTCATGCGCAACCAGGCCGGCGTGATGATGCCCGACGTCAACGAAGACTTCGTCGCGATCGCGAAGAAGGAAGGCTGGTACTCCGACGCACTGATGGAGCGCATCGCGAAGGAGGGAACGATTGCGTTCCCCGAAGTCCCCGAGAAGTGGCAGCGCGTGTTCAACACCGCGAACCAGATCGCGCCCGACTGGCACATCCGCATGCAGGCTGCCTTCCAGGAGCACTGCGACTCGGCGATCTCGAAGACAACGAACTTCGCTCACACAGCGACAGTAGAAGACGTGCGAAAGATCTACGAGCTCGCGTACGCGCTGAATTGCAAGGGCGTGACGGTCTATCGCGACGGCTCCCGCGACAACCAGGTGCTGAGCACCGGCGCGACCGAGAAAGCCCGCGAGGAGCGGGATGCCGGCCGCGGTGTGCGAGGCGCCGAGAAGCAGCGGATCGGCGAGCTCACGGGGACACTGGCGGAGCGGGACGCGGAGATAGAGCGTCTCAAGAAGCAACTCTATGAAGTGGAAGCCGAGAACCTCCAGCGCCGCGCGAAGCGGGCGCGTCCGGACAAGCTCCGCGGCACTACTATAAGGAAAGAGACCCCGCTCGGGACGATGTTCGTGAACATCACCGAGGACGACAAGGGTCAGCCCTTCGAGGTGTTCCTCACGTTAGGCAAGGCCGGCGGCTCGGCCATGGCCGATGCCGAGGCGATGGGCCGGTTGATCTCGCTGGCGTTGCGGTCCGGGATCCCGCTCATGGAGATCCACAAGCAGCTCCGCGGAATCTCGTCGGATCGTGCCGTGGGACTCGGGCCGAGCAAGGTGTTGTCGGCGCCAGACGCGATTGGTATCGCGCTCGAGGAGTGGTGGCGCGATCGCGTGGCCGGGATCCAGCAGGAGATCCCGTTAGGTCCCGGTGGCGTGCCGCGGATCTCGCAGGCGGTCGAGCAGGTGACGGATGATCAGCTGTCCGGAGTCGGCTCCACTCCGCCGAGCGGTGTGTCGGGGCTGGGGGGAACGGGGGGCGCTAGTGGTCAGGCGGAGATGGAGCTCTCGGGGTACGATTCGGGGCAGGCGTTCATGGGAACGTGCCCGGATTGCGGGAGTCAGTTAGAGTATGCTGAAGGGTGCGTGAAGTGCCACGTGTGCGGGTTTAGTGAGTGCGGATGAGAGAAGTCGGGTTCGCAATACGGTTAGCGGGGCGCCTGAGGCGCCCCGCGTTGCATTTTGGTAGATAGGCGTCCAGGTAAAAAAGGCGATACCCGTCCGGCGAATTCTTGCGTGCCATTTAGGGGCGCCTCCAACGGAGCCTAGCCCTTCACCGCGCCGCGCGGCCCCAATTATGCTCCACAAACATAGTTAGTGGAGTGGAGTATCCATGCCCGGTCATACCGACGACCTTCGCCACGGCTCTCTCGACGTCCTCGTCCTCAAGGCGGTCTCGTGGACGTCGATGCACGGCTACGCGATCGCGAAGTGGATCCAGGACCGCGCCGGCGGCGAATTCCCCGTCGTCGACGCCGCGCTCTACAAAGCCCTCCACCGCCTCGAAGAGGACGGCGCCCTACGCAGCGAGTGGGGAGTCTCCGAGAACAATCGTCGCGCCAAGTACTACTCTCTCACGCCGCGTGGACGGAAGCTGCTCAGCAATGAAGTCGCCGGCTGGCGCCGCTACGCGGCAGCGATCAACGCAGTGCTCGAGACGACCTGACCCGGAGGCGTGACGATGAGCGATCTCGGTTTGCCTCCTCGCGTTAGGCGGCTCTTCCGACTCCCTTGGCGGAGCGCGTCCCACGTGGTGATCGACGTCGACGACGAGCTGCGTTTCCATCTCGATATGCGCGCCGCGGAGCTCATCGCGGCGGGAATGTCTCCCGAGCAGGCGCTCGCTCGAGCGCGGCAGCAGTTCGGCGACGCGGACGACGTACGCCGTCACGCGCTCGCCGTCTCTGTCGGAAATCGACGCCGCGCGCGTCTGCGCGAGCTCGCCCTCGGGCTGGTGCAGGACGTCCGCTTCGCTGCGCGCCAGATCCGGCGCGGCCCTCTGTTCGCCGGCATCGCCGTACTCACCCTCGCTCTCGGCATCGGCGCGAACAGCGCGATCTTCAGCGTCGTCCACCACCTCGTCCTCGCACCGCTTCCGTATCGCGACGGCGACCGCATCGTGCAGCTGATGCAGACGGCAGGCGGCGGCAACATCCTGCTCGCGACGACTCAGTCGCAGCTCGAGGCCTGGCGCGGCAGGGCGCGCACGATCGAGGAGATTACGACCGCCGCCTCACGCGAGTACAACGTCGGCAGCGGCAGCGACCGTGAACGTCTTGCCGGCGCGGCCATGGAGCCCAACCTGACGCACTTCCTCGGCGCGCGTCCCTTCATCGGCCGCGGCTTCACGCCTAACGACGCACGCCCTGGGGCCGCCCCTGTCGTGATGCTTGGCTACGGCCTCTGGCAGCGACGCTTTGCTGGCCGCGCCGATGCCGTGGGCGAGACGATCGTCGCCGACGACACAACGCGCACGATTGTCGGCGTCGCGCCGCCAGGCCTCAGCGTCCCGATGAGTGAGAACACGCCAGCTTCGCTCTGGACACCACTCGTGTCGACGGCTGCTGAGCTGAACGGCGTCGCGTTCGCGAAACTGCGCCGCGGCGTCGACGTCGGGCAGGCAAGCCACGAATTGACAGCGATCGCCAAGTCGGTGCCCGACCAGCCAGGCATGTTCACGACGCACGAGTCCGTGCGTCTGATGCGCCCACGAGACTTCCTCGGTACGGAGTTTCAACGCGCTCTTCTGTTTCTCTTCGGTGCGGTCGGCGTCGTCCTCCTCATTGCGTGCGCGAACGTCGCTAACCTGCTCCTCGTTAGGTCCTGGGGACGCCAGCGCGAATTCGCGGTGCGTACCGCGCTGGGCGCTGGCCGAGGGAGGTTGGCGCGTCAGCTCCTGACGGAGAGTCTGTCGCTCGCCGTCGCCGGTGGGATGGTGGGATTGATCCTGACCTGGACCGGACTTCACGTCTTCCGAGCGCTCCGGCCCGTCCGACTCGAGGAGCTCGACGGCGTGGGTGTCGAACCGGCGGTGCTACTCTGGACGGCGGCCATCGCCATGGCGACGGGCATCGCCTTCGGTCTTTTCCCGACGCTGTTCTCGACCGGGCGCCTAGCGAGCGACTGGCTGCGGACTGGTAGGTGGACCGCCGGTGGGACGCGCGCTGCCCGCCGCCTGCGCAGCAGCCTCGTTGTCGGCGAGATTGCGCTATCCGTCGTGCTGCTCGTGGGCGCGGGCCTGCTCGTCCGCTCCTTCCTCGCGATGCAGCAGGTTCCGCTGGGCTTCGACCCGCGCAACCTCGCCTCGTTCACCGTGCGATTCGCGCGGGGCACGCCCGAACAGTTATGGAGTCCGACGTTCGCCGACCTCCTCACGCGCGTGCGCGCGCTGCCCGGAATCGAGGGCGCTGCCGTCGCAGGTGACGCGCCGCCGGCCATGGGCGTCGGTGCGGGCGAATTGCAGGCAGAGGGTGCGCCGCACGCGCCGATCAGACTAGAAGGTTTCAACGCGGTGCAGCCCGGTTTCTTCCATCTCGCGCGCATTCCCTTGCGCGGTCGTTCCTTCAGCGGCGACACGACGGGCCGTGCCCCGGGACCTAACGAGGCCGTGATCAACGAGAGGCTCGCGCGGCGGCTCTGGCCGGATGGCAATGGCATCGGCCGGCGCCTGCGTGCCGGCCCGACGGCGCCGTGGCTCACCGTCGTCGGCATCTCAGGCAACATCGCTGCTCCGGGTCGGCACGGCGACCGGTATGACCTCCAGCTCTATGTCCCGGCGATGACGGGCTTTCCGTCGACGACGATCGTCCTCCGCAGCGACAGGCCTATTGACGCGCTTACGCCGACGCTGCGCGCTCTCACCGCGCAGGTCGACCCGCGACTCGAGATCCGGCGTACGGCGAGCTCCGAGACGGAAATCGCGGCGCTGCTCTCCGCCCCACGCTTCGCGATGGCACTCGTCGGCACGCTCGCGCTCGCGGCGCTCGTCCTCTCGTCGGTCGGCCTCTACGGCGTGATCGCGTACGCGGTGGGTCAGCGCACGCGCGAGATCGGCGTCCGTGTCGCGTTAGGCGCGGAGCCACGCGACATCGGCCGGCTTGTCCTGCGCGACGGCGCGATTCTGGCACTTGCCGGATTGACGATCGGCCTGGCGTGCGCCGCGGCAGCAGGGCGGATGATTGAGAGTTTCCTCTACGGTGTCGGGCACACCGACGCGCCGACGTACGTCTCGATCGCGTTGCTGCTCGGCGCCGTGGGGCTGTTGGCGTCGTACCTGCCAGCGCGGCGGGCGATGCAGGTCGATCCGGTGGTGGCTCTGAGCGCAGATTGAACAGGCGTGCACTGTCGATCGGGTTTATAACCTTGTCATTCTCCTCGGCGACGCGGCGTGGCTTCGCAATGATGTCCTAGCGCAGCCTTTGCTGATTTCGGAACGCGATTTCGGCTTTGACTGCTTTGTCGATAGCCCGTTGAAAGGCTGGAGAGAGCCGCGTGGCAAGGCGCTTCATCGCCCAATTGATCTCAGCCGCTGGTGAACCTGACGACTCGGCACAACGGCGGCACGGCGAGAACTGCACGTAAGAGAAGACGTGACGGACGCGCGGCCTCTCTAACGGGGGAATCGTTACCTTGACTTTTCCTTTCGCCAGCCGAATCAAGTCGTCCACGTCCTCAGCCCCGTACTCAGTCTGATAACCTCGTACGAGCGCTTCCAGGATTCGTATGGCGATTTCGTTGTATTCGCGAACGCAGCACGTGGGGTAACCCAGCACGCCACCCACGTCGGTTTCGCCGTCGGCTGCCGCGCGGATCGCTGGTACTATGTCCTGATCGCGATACACCCACAGTACGTGTCCTTCCCTCGCACGCGCTTCTCGTTCGTTCTGAGCTTCCCACGCAAAGAAGCGAGGATCGTAATTCGGAGCGCGATGAAAGTTCTGAAGGACGATACCGGTGCGCACGGCACGCAGGCCGTGAGCTGCGGCGATGCCCTCCATGGCCTGAAGGAGGCTCTCGCTGCGCATGCCCTGCCCCTGGAGATGACTCGGTTTCTCGCCGGCCGCCACCGCGACAATCTCGAGATAGTCGAGCAGAAGTTCGAGGTCACTCACTTTCTCTTCGCGGTCGAACTGAAGTCCCTGAAGATCGCGAAGGAGAGAACGCAGTGCGGCGTCTTCCAAGCGTATCACCGCTGACGCGGCATTCTATAGAAGTCGAGAATCGCGTTATCGACGTCCCACGGCGCGGCCTGGTCGTCGTTCGCCATCGTCGCGACGGCGAAAGATCGCCCCGGGATCATAACGAGATGCGTCGCCGTGCCCTGTTGACCGCCGCTGTGGGAGACGACCTTCTGCCCGTCGACGGTGACGATCTCGAAGCCGAGTCCATAGGTCGAGGGCTGGCCACCCTCGAGCTGCGGGACGCGCGTCGGCGTCCACATCTGCTCGAGCGTCTGTGCCTTGAGCAGCTTGCCCGACATCAACGCCATGCCGAAGTGCACCAGATCATCGGCGGTCGACACCAGCCCGCCACCGGGAATCTTGTAGCTCCCGTCCATCAAGCCGGCATTCGCGAGGCTGTCGCCGTGGCCATGATAGCCACGCGCCCGATGCGGTACCAGCGTGAAGATGTTGTCGACGACGGTATGCGTCATCCCTGTCGGAATGAGGACATGTTCATGAATGTAGTCCCAGTATGAAAGGCCGGACGCTCCCTCGATCACACAACCAACTACGGTGTACCCGTACGTCGTGTAACTAAAGTGCGTGCCGGGCTGGAAGAGAAGGGAATCGTTGGCGAAGATCGCGAAGCCGTCCGCCATGCGCGAATAGTGCGTCGTGTTCTCGGTCTCCGCACCCCGATAGTGCCTGATGCCTGACGTGTGACTCAGGAGCTCGCGCGTCGTGATCGGCCACGGTTTGGTCGGGAACTCCTTGCAGTACGTCTGAACTGGGGCGTCGAGATCCAATCGGCCCGCTTCGACGAGCGTCATCGCGGCGACGGCGCTGATGGACTTCGCGATCGAACCGGTGCGAATGAGCGACGTCGGCGTGAGCGCGACACCATTCTCGATGTCGGCCTTGCCGACCGCATGCGAGTATACGACGCGGCCGTGCGAGCCGACGGCGACCTGGAGCCCCGGCAGACCTTGCCGCTCGAGCTCGTGCGCGACGATCCGGTCGACACTCTTGAGCGTATCCTGAACCGGCCGGCTCGCCTGCGCCGACACTGGATGCGATCCGAGAACGGTCGCAAGCGAAAGAGCGAGCAGTCCGGGCGACGCGCGAAACGGAATTTGTAGTGGCATGGAGTAGCGGGATGCGGGATGCTGGAACCTCTAAAGTGCCTGCCCAGACTTCGCAATCCGCATCCCGCACCCCGCGTCCCAGCCCTACCCCACCCGCTTACGACTGCTTGTTGCGCCTGCCCTGTCTCGCCGCTCACCGCGGTCGATGTCGAAACCACAGCACCAGCGGGTTTCGAGAACCGAGGCAGTGCCACCACGTTCTCCCACGTCGCGAGCAGCTCCGGATCGGTTTGAATCACCGGTCGCACCAACGTGTCGATCACGCGCACGAGCTGGATGCAGCGACTCTCGTGTCCTACCATCGCTGCCGTCGTACCGGT